>JACMKY010000357.1 GCA_014379925.1 Cytophagales bacterium
GCCCGTTTCGGCCATCCGAAGGGTCACTTGCAGGCGGGTAAATCGGGCCATGTTCGTTCGGGGTTGGGGGTTTGGTGGATGCCGCGCGGGATAAGATTTCAGCAAGAATCGGATAAAGGGGTTAAAAAACCTAACCGGTTGTTTTTGGTCGCGGGTCAGTGCGTTGTCCGCCCCGCCAGCGGGGGAGAAACGGGTGACCATCGCCCGGCAGCGAGCCCTATTCCTTGACGGCAAAGGTGCGCAACTCTCCGTCAATGCGCCGGTTCCAGCGTTCCTGGGCCGCTGGGTCGAGGCCGTGGCGCGTTTCCTCGTCGTACTGTTGCTGAAGGCGGTTCATTTCCCGAAACGACTCGATGTACTGGTACTGGATCATGCTGTCGTAGTGTCCGACCATCAAACTATCCGGGTGTATCTTCCCTTTGAAACGTTCACCAACCAGCTTGACCAGGTCAAAGTGCCGCTGTTCGTGGTTGAGGCCGTAGGCATTCCGGACCGGTTCACTCACCCAGGAATGGTCCTTCAGAACGAATACTTTTAGCTTCAGGTCCAGGTGTACCACGCCTGCCACCACCCGGCGGTGGCCTTCGTAGGCAAAACTTGGAAAGACCAGGGCAGCGTAGCGGCTGGGTCGGGGTTCGGCGCGAAAGTCCGCCCAAGTTAGCGGCCGGTCCGAATCGTAAAAAACGGTGTCGCCTTCCACGTTGCGGGGGTAGTCGGTGAAAACTACCTTGATCTGCCGGGCCAATTTCTCGTTGCTACCGGCCTGGCGGTCCATCCAGGTGTTGAGGTACTGCAACGCCGTGGTCAACGACTGGCGAAGGGCCGGCTCGACGGCCGCCAGTTGGCCAGTTGGCCGGTGGTAGCGGGCACCGCCCCGGTAGTCCAGAAAGTGAACCGATTCCCCCTCGCGCTGGAAATCAAAGGCCATTTCCACTCTGACGCGGCCATCCACCCCGCCGCTGGCGGCGGCAGATTCGGTGATGCGGCATTCCTTCAAGCGGATGACAACCGGACGCAACGCGGTATTGCGGGACAGGCCCCGTTGGATGAACGCCTGGATGGCCGTCAGCGCCCCGCCTTGCAGGTCAACGCGGGCGGCGGCCGGCGGCTGGTCGTTGGTAGCCGTCAGCAGCCAGGCTACGGCGGTGCGGTCTTCCCGCTCGTCGATGAGGTTGGTGATGTAGTATTCCCGGGGAGTGAAAGGCAGTACCTCCGCCCGCAGGGCGATGGGCTGGGTGGAAACGGCTGGCTGGCTGGTTGCCCGAAGGCACATTCCCAGCGTAGCCGCCAGCACCCACCCGATTGCCGGGGAAAAAGCCGGGAATATCCTCCGTTGACTGCGCAGCACCTGATTATTTCCTACGGGATGATGGGTCATCGCCTGATCGGTTCTATTAAAACGGAACTATTTCAATCCAGTATGCTTTCAACCAGCTAAGAACCCGGCCCGTCATTGAACGCGGCACCCGTCAACCTGAAAGAGGCCGGGTAAGGAATAATCAAATTTATGGAAGAGAAAACAAACCCATCCAAGGGATTTTTCGACTTGGCAAAATGGTTGGTGGACCGGGAAATAGCGGATCCTTTCGGAGCAACTGCTTATCCGGAAGAAATCCATCAGTACCCGTACGAGGACGGCCGTTCCGAGGGATACATTCGGTACGTGATCCGGGGGAAGCAGCTGATTATCCTGGATCGTCTGCTGGTGGCGTTCAAGTCCTGACGATTCCGGAAGCTCTCCGTCTTGCGCAGTGCCACTGAGCGAACGGACGCGAGGCGCGCCGGTTGAAGAAAGTACACCGATCGGACCACTAGCCGGGGAAGTCAGCCTTTTGAACGCTGAACGGCAAACGCCGAACCCGGCGGAGCCTACCTCACCAACCGCCCCACTTCGCCTTTCACCAGGGATTCTACTTCGGCAACCGTTGCCAGATTGGCGTCGCCCTCGATGGCGTGTTTGAGCACGGAAGCGGCCACGGCGAAATCGAGGGCCTGCTGATCGTGCTGATCGGTAAGCAGTCCGTAGAGAAGACCGGCCAGAAACGCGTCACCCCCGCCGATGCGGTCCACGATGGGTACGATGGGGTATTCGACGGTTCGTACCAGATCCCGCCCGTTCCACAGCACCGCCGCCAGCGTGTTGTGCGACGAACTGACGACCCCCCGGTGGGTGGTCGTCACCCGCTTCAGGCGCGGAAACCGCTGCATCAGCCGCTGGCAAACCGATTGGTAGGCATCGTCGGCACCCGGTTCGGGCCGGATACCGAAAATCTCCGCCGCGTCGTTGGTGCTGGCCACGATCAGGTCGCAGCCTTCCACCAGTTCGGGCATCGCTTCCGCGGCCGTTTTGCCGTACTGCCAGAGGTTTCGCCGGTAGTTCACGTCCGCCGACACCGGGATGCCCCGTCGGTTGGCCACGCGGATGGCTTCCCGGCAGGCCCGCGCCGCGCCCTCCGAAATGGCAGGCGTAATGCCCGTCCAGTGAAACCAGCGGGCCCCTTCCAGAATTTCCTCCCAGTCAAACGCTTCCGGTTGAAGTTGGGCAAAGGCGGAGTGGGTGCGATCGTAGATGATCCGGCCGGCGCGGCTGGCGGCGCCCGTTTCCAGGAAATAAAGGCCGAGGCGGTCGCCGCCGTAGCGGATGTGACGGGTATCGACGCCGTGCTGCCGGAGCAGTTGCGTGGCGGCCTTGCCCAGGTCATTGTCGGGAAAGCGGGTCACGTGGGCGGCGGGAAGGCCAAAGTAGGCCAGCGAAACGGCGACGTTGGCTTCTCCCCCGCCGTAAGTGGCGTTGAAATGCCCCGATTGCGGGAAGCGGGCAAACCCCGGCGTGGAAAGCCGAAGCATCACTTCCCCGAAAGTGACGACGAACGGTAGGGACATCAGACGGAAGGTGGGTTTTGAAAAGTATAGAATGTATTTGTACGCGTCACGCTGCCCTGAGCAATAATGAGCTTGTCGAACTACGAAGGGCAGGCGGCGGGCTTCGTAGTTCGACAAGCTCACTATCGCTCAGCCTGACATTGCTTCGACTATCGCTCAGCCTGACATTGCTTCGACTGGGGCAAGCACGCCGAGCAAAGATCATAATTTATGGACGAGATGGTCTACTCAATCACATTACTTCTTCACCAGATACGGTTTCAACACCTTGGCCCAGTGCTGGTAGCCTTGTTCGTTCAGGTGCAAGCTATCCTCCCGAAACCATTCGGGGCGGGGTTGGCCC
>JACMKY010000042.1 GCA_014379925.1 Cytophagales bacterium
CGGAGCTTGTGCGATTGCCACCCATGGCTCCGGTGTGAAGAATGGAAATTTATTGATTATTACGAAGCGAGCCTGCTTTGAACCAGGGTTTTGGGGATAAAGAAATTGTCCATTTTAAACTTTGGACTTTTCGTTGCAGTATGAGCAAAACAGGCAAAATAGAGTGTCCACCAGCTACCACCACCGACGCCCGAACCATTTTTAGTCAACCCCGCGGGAACGGAACCCAACCGCCGCGCCGAACGGCGGCGGCCGGCGAAAATGTCCGAACAACTCCTTACCTTCGCTTCATGCGAATAACTTGTCTGTTTCCCCGCCGGCCAACCCCGTACCTGGTTCTGCTGGCGGCGTTCCTTGGCTTGGGTGCGTGCCGCCAAAAGCAGGGCGACGTCTACCACATTCCGCGCGAATCCGGCTTCGTGCTCGCCGTAAACCTGCAGAAGGTGGCCCTCAAAGCGGTGGATTGGCGGGAATTGCTCACCGTCACCCTTGCCGGGAGTCTGGGCGGGCGGCCGTCAGCCGGGTGGACGGACCGGCTTCCAAACTCCGGCATCAACCTGCTGGGTACCGTCTACGCGTTCGGCAACCGGCCCGACAACCGCGACCGCTCGCAACTTACGCTGCTGCTTCCCCTGCGCGACGCGGCCCGGTTCGGGGTTTTCCTCCGGGAGGAAGGTGGCCAACCGGCGGGGGAGGAGGGAGGCTTGCAGTTTTTCAGCTACGATTCACTCGTGGTGGGATGGAGCCCGACGACGGCTTTCGTGGCCAACCGAAAAGGGAGTGACGCCGACGCGCTGAAAGCGCGCTTGGTGAAGTTGCATCGCCTTTCGTCCGATGAATCACTGCCCGAAAACAACGAACACTTCGACGGCCTGCGGCAAAAACCGTTCGATGGGTTGCTGTGGGCCGATTTGCCGAAGGTGCGGGAGTCCGTGCCCACCAAACCCGACGTGAGTCTGCTGCAAGGCAATTACCTGGGTGGCACGGTGGTCTTTGAGCAAGGGGAAATCGTATTCGACGGCAGTCTCTTCTCCGACAACAAGAGCCTGAACGCGTATCCCGAATTCATGGCCGCCACCGCCGACACCCGGCTCATCGGGCGCATCCCGGTGCCTTCCCCCGTGGGCGCGTTGGCCCTGAAGCTGAAGCCGGACGCGGTGAAAAGAATCCTCCGGGACAGCGACCAGTTTGCGGTGGCCAACCAGGGCGTGCAGATGCTGGGAATGACGGCCGAAGAAGTGTTGAACATGCTCAGCGGCGACGTGGTGATGGCGGTGGTGGAACGACCCGCTGCCGCCATGAGTCCCCAAAACGTGCCGGCGGTGTACGTGAGCCTGGGCATCCGCAATCCGGAATCGCTGCGGCGGCTGCTCAATAACTTCAAGAACCAGGAGTTTCTGGTTGACAAGGGCGCGTACCTGGGTTTTTCGATGATGCCCGACGTGTCGTTCATCCGGCAGGCAAACCAACTGGTCATTACCACCACCCCCGCCCTGCGCCGGCGCGTGCTGTCGGGAAAGGGGCCGCGCCTCAACGCCGCCACCGCCGCCACGCTCCGCAACGGAGCCCTGTCGGCGCACCTGAACTACCCCGCCTTCGTCGGCAAGGATACGTTGCCGGACGCCCCAACGAATTTCCTCCGCAGCAATCCCCTCACTTCCCGGCTGACCAGCCGCTACGTGGAAACCCTGAAATTGAACGCCCGGCAATCGTCCGCTACGACGGCCGACGTGAAGCTGACGGTGGTGATGAAAAACAAGCGCCAGAACAGCCTGTTGTCACTCACGCAGCTGAGCAAGCAGTTGCGGACGGCCGCCGCAATCCCGGCCGACTCCGCCGCCGTGCAGTAGAAACTAGCGTCGCAGTTGGCCAATCCTTGCGGTCCGCCGCTGCGGTTCATCAGTTCGACATTCCTTTTCCTCCCACTCCCGAAAGCCGCCGATGTCCTCATTCGTTCCCCTGACGCCCACCCTCACGCTCGAAAACGTCGTTCCGGCGCCCTTGGCGGAGTCGGTTCCGGCCGGTTCGCAGGTATGGGATACGCGCCTGGCGCTGACGCCGGGCCGGCACTACCACGTGTCGGCCGTGTCGGGCAAGGGAAAGAGCACCCTCGTATCCATTCTCTACGGCCTGCGCCAGGATTACCGGGGAAGCGTGCGGTTCGACGGGCGCGACATCCGCGCGTTTACCCCCGGTGATTGGGCCACGCACCGTCAACGCTGCTTTTCGATCGTGTTCCAGGATTTGCGCCTGTTCCTCCATCATTCCGGTTGGGAAAACATCCTCGTCAAAACCGACCTGTACGGTCCGCCCGACCGCCCGGCCATCCGCCGCCTGGCCGACCGGCTGGACGTCGGTTCCCTGCTGGACAAGCCGTGCGGGCGGCTTTCCTACGGCGAACGGCAACGCATGGCCCTCCTCCGCGCCCTGGTGCCGCCCTTTGGGTGGCTGCTGCTCGACGAGCCGTTCAGTCACCTGGACCGCGACAACGCCGAACGCGCCGCCGGACTGATCGCGGAAGCGTGCGCGAGCCGGAACGCCGGACTGGTCGTGACCTCCCTGGGCGAGGATTCCCGGTTTGGTGCCTCCCAACCCATCCGGCTTTGAAGGCGCTGCTGACCAAAATCCTGTGGAGCCGGACGGGCCGGTGGCAATTCGCTTCCGCCGGACTGGGCTTCGGGCTGGGCCTGCTCCTCCTGCTGACGTCGCTGCAGCTCTACCTCGACGTGCGACGGCTGCTGCAAACCAACGCCCGCCGCGCCGATTACCTGATCCTCCACAAGGACATTTCCCTGGCCAACACGCTCGGGCTGGCGGCCAGCACGTTTTCGGAGGCGGAGGTGGACCGCCTGCGCCGGCAACCCTTCGTGGAGCAGCTCGGACTTTTTACCGCGGGTCAGTTCGGTGCCACGGCGGAGGGGAGCCTGGCCGTTTCGTTCTACACCCAACTCTTCTTCGAGTCCGTGCCCGACGCCTTCCTGGACGAGGTTCCCGACGGCTGGCGGTGGAACGAGGCCAGTGAACGGCTGCCCATCATCGTCTCGCAGGATTTTCTGAACCTCTACAATTTCGGCTACGCGCCCAGTCAGGGCCTGCCCCAGTTGTCGCGGGCAACGATCCGGCTCGTGCCCCTCCGGGTGACGATCCGCGGACCGAAGGGGCAGCGCGCCTACGAGGGCCGCATCGTGGGTTTCAGCGACCGCATCGCGTCGGTGCTGGTGCCCGATAGTTTCATGCGCTGGGCCAACCGCTCGATCGGCAACGTTCCCAGCCCGCCGCCGTCGCGCCTCATCGTGCGGGTGAGCGATGCCGCCGACCCCGTCCTGGCCGGTTACCTGGCGCGCTTCAACTACCAGACCAACAACAACCAGCTGAAGGCGGGTCAGACCGGGCGCGTGGTGCAGTTGGCCATGAGCCTGATCGGGGTAGTGGGTCTGTTCTTCATCGGGCTTTCGTTCGTGCTGTTTACCACCCAGTTCCGGGCCGTTATCGCGGAGGCCCGGGAGGAAATCACCCTGCTCCTGCAATTGGGATACCGCGCCGCCACCCTGGCTGCCCACCTGCTCGTCTACTTTGCGCTGTTCCTGGCGCTGACCGCGGGATTGGCGTTCGGGTTGCTGGCCCTGGCCGTTTCGCGCGCCCAGGCTTTTGCCCAGCAACAGGGCATTGCGTTGGGCGCGGGCGTGAGTGGGGCAGTCTTGCTGACCGGCCTGGGATTCGTTGGGTTGTGCCTGGCCATCAACGCGCTTTCGGTGAGGCGATTGCTGAGGAAGGGGAGATAAATGGCTTGCCCGCCCGCCGGTCAACCGAAAGCGGCTTTGGATTGCCAACAATTAGCGGCCAAAGTGGTTAGATTTGAGCATTGTTTTTACCGCCACTTAGCCATGTTCATCCCTACCGAAGAGAAAACCCGCCTCCGGGCCACGCCCGTCGAGCCCCAACCGCTTGGCAAGACCGGCGTGCTGATTGATAACCTGGGTACGCCCGACAGCCCCTCCGTGCCCGACGTGCGCAAATACCTCCGCGAATTCCTGATGGACGGGCGGGTGCTCGACGTTCCTTTTTTAAGCCGCTTCCTGTTGGTCAACCTGGTTATCGCCCCGTTCCGCGCCCCCAAATCGGCCAAGACATACCGGGAACTGTGGACGGAGAACGGTTCGCCGTTGAAGTTCTACGGCCACCGGGTGGAAAAGCTTTTGCAGGAGGCGCTGGGGGGTGCGTACGCCGTGAAGCTGGCCATGCGCTACCAGAATCCGAGCATTCCCGACGCGCTGGCCGGATTCCGTACGCAAGGATTTTCCCGGATCGTGGTCATCCCTTTCTTCCCTCAGTACGCTTCGGCCAGCTCGGGCTCGGTCTACGAGAAGGTGATGGAGATTATCAAGGAGTGGCCGATCGTGCCGGAAATCCGCTTCGTCAATCGTTTCCTGGACCACCCCAAGTTCCTCGCCGGTTTCGTGGAGGCGGGCCGGAAGCACTTGGCCGCCGCCCCCTACGACCACTTTCTGTTCACCTACCATGGCCTGCCCGAACGCCAGATCCGCAGGGGCGACCCTACCAACACCTGTTTGCAGGGCAACTGCTGCGCCACGCGCCACGCCCAGAACCAGCACTGCTACCGCGCCCAGTGTTTCGAAACGACCCGCCTGCTGGCCAAGGAGTTGGGTCTGCGGGAAGAAGACTATACCGTTTCGTTCCAGTCGCGCCTGGGCCGCACTCCCTGGATCAAGCCCTACACCGACGCGGTGATCCGGGAGTTGGTGGCGAAAGGCAAGAAGCGCGTGCTGGCGTTCTCCCCCTCGTTCGTGTCCGACTGCCTGGCAACGACCATCGAGATTGGCAGCGAGTACAAGGAACTCTTCGAATCCATCGGCGGCGAGCACTGGCAACTGGTGGAAAGCCTCAACGACAACCCGGTTTGGGTGGAAACCCTGGTGGACCTGGTGAAAAACGGCTGATTAAAAGGCGCGGATGGACCACCGGAAGTTCATGGAGCGTTGCTTCCAGCTGGCGGAGACCGCCCGTCAACGGGGCGATAGTCCGGTGGGAAGCCTCCTCGTGCGCCGCGGCCAGGTTATCGGGGAAGGAATTGAGGGCGGAAAAACGCACCGGGACATTACTTTTCACGCCGAAATCGAAGCGGTACGGAGCGCGGTTGCCGCCCTGGGGTCGTACGATCTGACCGGTTGTACGCTCTACACCAGCCACGAACCCTGCCTCATGTGCGCGTACGTGATCCGGCACGCCCGAATCAGCACCGTGGTTATGAATCAGCGATCGGGCGAAATTGGCGGGGTAAGCTCCGCGTATCCCCTGTTGACCGCCAACGACATTTCCGTCTGGGGAAAGCCACCGGATATCGTTCACTACGGCGGGTAGGGCGAGCATCGTGCTCGCCCAAAAGGCCAATCCGAAACGGGTGGACCAGGACCGGCGAACGGGATGTTCGCCCTACGTCTGGCTGCATCCGTGATGGGTTGTGCTACGGCGCCCGGTGCAACGTAAAACGGCCAACTCGACACGGCGCTGGTTGCGGGGCGCGACCGGCGCTTCGGCATCTCCACCGCCGAGAAACGGCAAAACCGCGCCGACATTCCCGCGCCAACCGTACAGCCAGGAGCCGATGCCTGGGAAAAAGGGGAAGTACGCCAGTTGGGGATTACTGACCGGCCCGGCCGCGCCCACCAGTAAGACCGACCCATCGCTTCTGGCGGTCAACCGTGGCTTTTATCCACCGTGAATAGGCGAATGATCCTTGCGAAAGCAAACCAAACCGCTTTACTTTGCTGAACCGAGAAAAATTCTGCCGATGATCCTGTAGCCCAACACTGCGTCCGCGAGCCCGCTTGCCGTCGTTGTCCAGCCGGACCGCGAAGTGCAGTTGGCGTTCGGGTGCGTGGAAGCGTATTCAAGCGGTCATCCCCAATCGGCATCCGTGAGTACCCCGCGCCACCCGAACCCTTTCGTTCGGGTTTTTTGCTTTCGGGACGATCCGTACGTCCGCGATTGGCGGCAACGTAACGTTTGACAATGGATTGCCGTGGCTGGTCATTGGCGGTCAGCCACCGTTTAACCAACGATCATGAAAGTTTCCTTTCTTTGGGTCGGGTTGTTCCTGACCGCGACGGCCTTTGCCCAACCCCCGCCCGGTAAGTACGCGCTGGGCGTGAGCAAAACCGATTCCACCGTGCTCCTCGACGGCGCGTTGTCCGAATCCGTCTGGCAGCGGGCGGACGTGGCCAAGGATTTCATCCTCAACTTTCCCAACGACACCGCCCGGGCCCTCAACCGGACGGAAGTGCGCATGACGTACGACGAGCGGTTCGTCTACGTGGCCGTCGTCTGTTACGACGACATGCGGAAACCGTTCATCGCCACTTCGCTCAAGCGCGATTTCGACTGGGACTTCAACGACAACCTTTCCGTTTACCTGGATCCCTTCGGCGACGGCGTGAACGGATTCTCCTTCTACGTAACGCCTTACGGGGTGGAGCGCGAAGGTCAGATGTACAACGGAGAGGAAGTGGCCACCGAATGGGACAACAAGTGGCGGTCGGCGGTGAAGGTGTACGGGGACCGCTGGGTAGGGGAGATGGCCATCCCGTTTAAAACCCTCCGTTACAAGGGCAACACGCGGCAGTGGAAGATGAATTTTGCCCGCCAGGACGTTAAGAACAACCAGCGTTCGTCTTGGGTGCCCGTGCCCATCGCCTACAGCGTTTCTTCTTTGGCTTTTACGGGACAAGTGAATTTTGCCGAGCCGTTGCCCAACCCCGGGATCAACATTTCTCTGATTCCTTACCTGACGGGGCGCACCACCAAGAGTTTTGAGGAAGGAAAGCCTTTCGCCTACCGGGGAAACGCGGGCTTCGACGCCAAAGTAGCCATCACGCCCTCCTTGAACCTGGACGTGACGGTGAACCCCGACTTTTCGCAGGTGGAAGTGGACCAGCAGGTAACCAACCTGGATCGCTTCGAAATTTTCTTTCCCGAACGGCGGCAGTTTTTTCTGGAAAACAGCGATTTGTTCGACAGCTTTGGTTTTGGGCGGATTCGTCCTTTCTTCTCGCGTCGCATCGGCATTGGCCGGGATACGCTTACCGGGCAGATTAAACAAAACGCCATTCCCTACGGCTTGCGGCTGAGCGGCAAGCTCAACAAGGATTGGCGCGTGGGCCTGCTCAATATGCAAACCGCCAAGGACGCGGCGGCGGGCATTCGGAGTCAGAATTACACGGTGGCGGCCGTGCAGCGGCAGGTGTTCGGCCGTTCCAACGTGGGCGCGATTTTCATCAACCGCCAGCGCTCCGGCGACGAAACCGAAGACCGCTACACGCGCTTGGCCGGATTGGACTATAATTTACAGACTGCCGACAACAAATGGACGGGTAAGTTCTTCTACCACCGGTCTTTCCAGCCCAACCAGGCGGCGGGTACTTTCGCGCAGGGCTCCAATCTCGAATACCAGTCGCGCAACCTGAACGTCGAGTGGAACCAGGAACACGTGGGACGAAACTACCAGGTCAACGACATTGGCTACGTAGCCCGCCGGGGGCACTGGCGGTTCAATCCGGAAATCCGGGGCAATTTTTACCCCAAGAACGCCACGGTGCTGGTGACGCACGGTCTGGGTGCGGAGTTGAATCTGTACACCAACCTGCAACGCAAAGTGACGGACCGGGAACTGGACGTATTCTATTACTTCAACCTGGCCAACACCAGCCAACTGGCCGTGGGGGGATATGACTACTACAACTACTTGTTTTCCGCCTTCGATCCCACCAACTCCGGCGGAACGGAGTTGCCGGAAGGCTCGGAGTTTCACTTCCGGGGTGTGTTTCTAGAGTACACTTCCAACGTTCGTAAACGGTTGAACGGCAGCGTGGGGGGCTTTACGGGAGGGTATTACAACGGAAAAATTCTCAGCGTAGCCCCGCGGTTGAGCTACCGGTTCCAGCCCTACGCCGTGGTGAGCCTGGCGGCCGAATACAACCGCATCCGCCTGCCGGAACCCCACGCGACGGCCGAGTTCTGGCTGTTGGGGCCCCGCGTGGACGTTTCCTTTACCCGGAGCGTGTTTCTGACCACTTTTCTGCAATACAACGAGCAGGCCGACAACGTCAACCTCAACGCCCGCCTGCAGTGGCGCTTCAAGCCCGTTTCCGATTTGTTCGTGGTCTATTCAGACAACTATTACCCCGGCAGCATGCGCGTGAAGAGCCGCGCGCTGGTGATTAAATTGTCCTACTGGCTGAACCTGTGAGGTTGGTGGGTCGGCAATGTGCCTCGTTGGCGGAAGGCAACCGTGAAATACCAACCCAAACCGACTAAAATGCAGGACTGACGAATTGATGCTGGTGAAGAGACCCTTACTCAGATAACGCGATGAATCAGTTAGAACAGCTTCAGCAAGTTGAGCAAAGGCTGCTTAAGGCGATGCTCAACAGCGACATTGGAGAGCTTGACGCCCTCTTATCCGATGAACTGCTCGTTACCGGTCCGGACGGTCAGTTGGTTGGCAAGGCCGATGATTTGGCAGCTCACCGGGCGGGTACAATCCGGATCAAGACCATGGTGCCCCGGGAGACAACCTTTAAATTCTTGCCAGAAGTGGCTATTGTGTTTGTGCTGATGGATATGCAAGGCTTCTTCCAGGCTCAACCTTTCGCAGGTCGCTATCGCTATACCCGGGTGTGGCGTAACCAGAATGGTAGTTGGCAAATCATTGCTGCCCACATTAGCCCAATGCCGGGTTGATTGATGCCATCCGGGAGGCAAAGGCGACTTCGATCGGTCACCCAACCGCGAATGGTTCGTCGCAATTGAAGCCCCTTCACCCCCCTTTTGACCAGTGCGCTTAAAGTTAGGCAACACAAAAATTACGGAACATTCA
This sequence comes from Cytophagales bacterium, assembly GCA_014379925.1. GTDB lineage: Bacteria > Bacteroidota > Bacteroidia > Cytophagales > ES-bin-26 > ES-bin-26. The sequence continues at coordinate 8,894 of JACMKY010000042.1, forward strand.
TTCCAAAACTTTCCAAAAAAAGGTCATACCCTCGCGGGCGACAGGGCTTGCAGGGCTACTTCCACCACCTCGTTCAGCGCTTGCGGCGCGTAATTGGTTTTGCCCATCACCCGCAGCCCGTTGATGAGGGTCACCACAAACCTCGCCAATGCCGCAGGGGATTGTCCGACGGCGATTTCCCCGTTCCGCTGCCCTTCTTCGATCAATGCCCCGAAGGCTTCCTCCAACGCCCGGTAGTTCTCGCACACGATTTGGGCCGTGTCCGGGTCGGCGGGTACGCGCTCCAGCGTGGCGTTGACTACGAAGCAACCCCGCCGGCTGGTGTCCACTAGGGCTTCGTCGACCATCGCTTGCAGAAACAACCGGATGGTGGTCCTGACGTCCTCGCCGGTTCGCGTCGATTGGGTTACTTCCCAACGATTCAACTGCCGATACAATTGCAGGGAGGCTAGGAAGAGCTGATGTTTGTCGCCGAAGGTGTCGTAGAGACTGGCCCGGTTGATGCCCATGCCGTCCACCAGGTCCTGCACGGAAGTAGCATGGTAGCCTTTTTTCCAAAAGACTTCCATTGCTCTTTGCAGGGCTTCCTGTTCGTCAAAGGCTTTGGGACGGGGCATACTGGCCGTTTTGGAATGAATGTTCAAAGATAAGATAAAAAGCAATTACAACTGGCTCATGCCACCGTCCACGTAAATCTCCGTTCCCAGCACGTACGAAGCGTCGTCGGAAGCGAGAAAGGCCACGGCCTTGGCCACCTCACCCGGGGAACCGAAGCGTCGCAGGGGTACTTGTTGCAGCACGCCCGCGGCGAATCCCTCGATCTCCACCTGCGACATGCCGGTCCGGTCGAAGAAGTTGGTCTGAATGGGTCCCGGACTAACCACGTTCACCCGTATTTTCCGGCCCGCCAGTTCGGCACCGAGCGTTTTGCCGAAGGAGGAAACAGCCGCCTTCGTGGCTGAATACACCGAAGCGCCGGGCATCCCCATTTCCGTCACCACCGACGTGTTGAGAATGATGGCTCCCCCTTCGTTGATCAGGGGCAACAGTTGTTGGATGGTGAAGTAAAGGCCCTTGACGTTTACGTTGAACTGTTCGTCGAAGTGCGCTTCGTCCACGGATTCAATGGGACTGAATTTGCCGAACCCGGCGTTGACAAACAAGATGTCGATGCGGGGAGCAATCGCGGCCACTTGACCCGCCAACGCGCGGATGTCGGCCAAGTCGCCCGCGTCCGAAGCAATCGCGTGCAACCCGTCGCCCAGTTGCTGCTGCGCTTCCTCCAGCGTCCGCTGGTTGCGACCGGTGATGATTACTCGCGCGCCCAGTTCGATGAACTCCCGCGCCGTGGCCAAACCAATGCCGCTGTTGCCTCCGGTAATGACGGCTACTTTGTTCGCTAATTTTTTCATGGTGGAAAGAGGGTTGATTTTTTTTAGAATGATTGTTCCAGAACGGGGCAAAGGTAAGTTTATTGGAATGATCATTCCAAATATTTACGAGAAAACAATTCAATTTATTTTATCTATTTTTCGCCAACTCTTCCCCGTTCCCGCCAATGCGTCCTCCGTACTCCGTTTTGTTTGGCTCCGTTTCCTTCCTGTTCGCCGCCTGCGCCTCCCCGCGGCAATTCGACTTCATTGTGCGCAACGGCACGGTCTACGACGGGAGTGGCGGCAAGCCGTTTGTGGGCGACGTGGCTATCCGGGCCGACACGATCGCGGCCATTGGCAACCTGGGCGGGGCGACGGGAAAAACCGAACTGGACGCGAAAGGCCTGGCCGTGTCGCCGGGTTTCATTAATATGCTGAGCTGGGCCAACCTGTCGCTGATCGAAGACGGGCGTTCGCAGGCCGACATCCGGCAGGGCGTCACGCTGGAGGTGATGGGCGAGGGCGAATCGATGGGTCCGCTCAACGATTCGATGAAGCGCGAGATGCGCCAGCAACAGGGTGACCTCCGGTTTGACGTCGCCTGGACCACGCTGGGCGAATACCTCGATCACTTGGTCCGCCGGGGCATTTCGCCCAACGTGGCCTCGTTCGTGGGTGCCACTTCCGTGCGGATTCACGAGCTCGGCTACGCCGACCGTCCCCCCACGCCCGCCGAACTGGCGCGGATGCGCGGGTTGGTGCGCGGGGCGATGGAAGAAGGGGCGCTGGGCGTGGGTTCTTCGTTGATTTACGCCCCTGCCTTCTACGCCCGAACCGACGAACTGATTGAACTTTGCCGGGCCGCCGCGCCCTACGGCGGGATGTACATTTCGCACTTGCGGAGCGAGGGAAACCAACTCCTGCCAGCCATCGACGAACTGCTGACCATTGCGCGGGAAGCGGGCGTGCCAGCGGAAATATACCACCTGAAAGCGGCCGGAAAAGCCAACTGGGGTAAAATGGACGCGGTGATCAGAAAGGTGGATTCGGCGCGGGCAGTGAGCAGTTGGCAACCACGGGGGGAGGTTACGAATCAATGGCAGGATGCACCAGAACCAGCGCTACCTGCCCAGGGTTCTGAACCTTGGGCGGGTGAAGGCCTCAAACCAAAAAGGTGATGAACATAGCAGAAGCAATCGAAAAAATCCGGCAAGTACTGGTCCGTACTTTCTCCGTCGTGGACACGTGGTTCGACGCGCCGGAAGCACTACGGGCCCATCTACCGGCCGACGGCGGTTGGAACATTCCGCAAATCCTCGAACACATTTCCCTGACCAACCATTTCCTGCTCATTCTGATTGACAAGGCTCGGGTAAAGGCCTTGAAAAACGTTAATCTTACCCAATTTCAAAGCGAGCTGACGCACTATCACTTTGAGTCGGACCGATTGGAGCAAATTGGTATACACCGATCCTTTGCGTGGGTGCGACCCGCTCACATGGAGCCCGAAGGCAAACGAACGCCGGAAGAAATACGGGTTTTGTTGAAGGAACAACTGCAGCGTTGTCTTGATACCCTGATTCAATTGCCCAACGGCGAAGGCATCCTCAGCACAACAACGATGACGGTAAATGAGTTGGGTAAGTTGGACGTGTATCAATACCTCTACTTCCTGGCCCAGCACGCCCGTCGACACATAGCCCAACTCAATCGGGTGAAAGAGGAATTCGAGGCCACTCGTGGCAGGGTCATCAATTGAAATATTCCGCTCCTAACGGGCCGGTAATTCCTTGCCCTCGTTTACGAGCCGCTTCGGCGGACCGACGGTCCCGTAATCGGCGAAAGCCCCGTTCAGGCAGCCACGCAGCGTTCCTTCTGGAGGGCTGGGAAGTATCAACATTTAACCTTACCCAAGCACTTGGAAATCTACCTGATCCGGCACACCAGCGTAAACGTCGAGAAAAACCTTTTCTACGGACACACCGACGTGGACGTGACGCACCGTTTCGAGGAAGAAAAAAATGACCTCCGCCGGAAACTCAGCGACGAAGTTGACTTTCAGCAAACGGCGGTGTATTCCAGCCCGATGAAACGTTGCCACGCGCTGGCGAAAGCGCTGGCTCCCGCCGTGCGGACGGATGACCGATTGAAGGAACTGAACTTCGGCGACTGGGAAATGCGGAACTGGCACGGCATCCCGCCCGCCGAACTGGATCCCTGGATGGCCGACTTCGCGAACCTGAACGCGCCCAACGGGGAAAGTTTCCTGATCCTGCAAACGAGGGCCGTCGAATTTCTGAACGAGGTGCTGGCGTCCGAGCAGGAAAAAGCCGTCCTCATCACCCACGCCGGCGTCATCCGCAGCCTGCTGTGCCATTGCCTCGGCATTCCCCTGCAAAACGCCTTCCGGCTGGTCATCGATTACGCCTCCGTTTCCAAAATTACGCACACCACCATCACGCACACCGCCGCTCTGTGGAAGGTGGCGTACCTGAATCGGTAGGGGAGAGGGGTTGGAGGGTTGCAGGTTGCCGGGCTGCCTTCGCAGCGCTACTTCGTAGGGTTACAGGTTACAGGTTGCCGGGCTGCCTTCGCAGCGCTACTTCGTAGGGTTACAGGTTAA
>JACMKY010000358.1 GCA_014379925.1 Cytophagales bacterium
GTTGAAATGAATTTACTTATCTCTACCGGCCGGATAGATTCTGAGGAGGGAATTGTACACCTGGATTACAACCAAGACCCTGACAGGTATTACCCGGCTAAAAAATATTTAGAAAATTTCTTGTTCTACGGGGGGGAGAAGCCGGCAGGCGGTTAATGCCCATCGTTTTGCCTCAAGCGGGGATTGATGGTAATCTCCCGCTGGGGAACGGGAAAAAGCGGGTTGCGCAGTTGGGCGTGCTTGGTGCGGCGCAGCACAGCACTTCCTCCGCTTGGCCGGTACGCACCAAGTCGAACCAGCGGTGGTTCTCGAAAGCGAGTTTCACCCGTCTTTCCCGGGCAACGGCCGCGCGGAAAGCCCCTTGGTCTAAGCCAGCCAGCAATACCGTTCGGGGGTCCCCGTTTCCCCGGGCGCGGCGGCGCACCCGGTTTATCGCCCCGAACGCCGCCGCCCAGTTCATTCAAGGCTTCCAGTTTCGTACCCCGCAGAATAATTTCCAGGGCCTGGGGAATGCCCACGTTGTTGAGGCGGGCCTTAACGGTTCCGACGGGCAGCAACAGTGGATTGTAAAAAATACCGACGGTCGCTTTGCGGGCGATTTCCTGTAAAGCATATTCCAGCCGAACGTTTTCGAAATGAACCGAAATGGTTTTTGTTTGCTGACCGTTCGCCTCATTTTTTTGTTGCGTCTGGTCTTCCAGCGGGGTTTTCAAGCGCAGTTGGGCCTGGATTTGCGCTTGGGTTGCCGGCCTCGCTGCCAACAGGAAAGCCCACGGAAACAGAGGGATGAGTGAAATGCGTTTCGTACGGCGGGGTGGCAGGTTTAACTTAGGTACGGCCAGGCCGAATGAGGATTTATTCAGCAAATGCCCGATTATAAAATGATTGACCTCGTTGAACTACGCGGATTACTGAGATTCGGGCGCCAGGATTACCTTGTTGGTTTGGATCTGATACCGGATGCCGAGCGAGAGCGAGATTTTGGTTAAGATGTCATTCAGGGATACCCGGCAGATAGTGGCCGTCAGCCGTAAATCGTTCAGCGTTGCTGGCCACTCAAACGGCAGGCCGTATAATCGTTCTAGCTGAAGCATTACTTCGGGCAAGGGCACATCACGGAAAACGAGTTGTTGATTGGGCATCCAACTGGTATAATTGGTAATATCGCCGGTCTCGACCAGCATTTGTCCATCAGCCAGTACTTGCCCGAACTGGTTCCGCGTCAGGACGGCCGTTTGATCACCGGGTGAGGCCAACGATGCCAGGGAAACTTTTCCTTCCGCAACCGCGATCCAGACTCCCCGTTCGTATTCTTTCAAATTGAATTGGGTACCCAATACTTTTACCAAGGCCCTTCGGGTGGTAATCCTGAAAGGCCGCGAATTACGGGCTACTTTAAAGAAGGCTTCCCCGGAAAAAACGACTTCCCGTCGATCGCCCAGAAAAGATTCGTGGTAGGTGATCCGTGAAAAACCGTTCAGGTGCACCCGTGAGCCATCGGGCAAGTGAACCAGCTTGCCGGCGGCGGTTGAAGTAGCGTACGCAACCCCGCTGGACCGGTAAAACCGGTAGGTAATCCATCCGGCCACCAGCAACATCAGCCCTGCGGCTGCCACGCGCCGAAGCCAGCGGAAGGGACGGACGGGAACGGTTTTGACGGTGGTCCCCGCGGCCTTATCTCCTAAAATACGTCGCAACATTCGGTCGGAACGTGCCCCTTTCAGCGAAGATTCCGGGGTGTTTTCCGGTGCGTAGGTATTCCAGTCTTCTTCCATCCAATGCAGCAGTTGGCCGTCTGGTTCGGCTTTCCGGAACTGCTCCGCCAGAAACTGCAACTCTGCCGGACTGCATTCATTGCGGATGTATTTCTGCAACAGTCGCTGTAAATCGTATTGCTCGGCCAATGGTGTGGTGCTCTTGACACTACTTACAGTCGAAGAGGGATCAGGTATTACCGTTGAAGAAAATTTTTTGGAATGCTTTCGGGGAAGTTGTTTCTCCCAAACCTGCGCTGGTTACGCGTTGAGCAGCAACAGCAGCAAGGATAGGTTCAGGTCCGTGTGTAATTGAAAGTAACGCCGGATCGTTTTCAAGGCTCGGTGAATTTGTACCTTAACGGTATTGGTCGAAATGTTGAGTATCCGGGCTATTTCTTCGTGCGACAAACCATCCTGGCGGCTCATTTGGAAGATGAGCTGGCGTTGCCGGGGTAACCGGGCAATGGCCTGGACGGCCAGTTGTTCGTAGTCTGCCGATATAACTGCCCATTCAGTCTGGTGATGCAGGCAATCCCGCTGGGCGGCGGCGTGTTTTACGAACGCTTCCTGATAAGCTACGCGTTTTAGGCAATTCAGCAAGTGGTTACGGGTAATCCGGAACAGGTAGGCGCCGAAACTCTGCTGGGGATCCAATTGATGACGGTGCTCCCATACCTTCATGAAAGCTTCCTGAACAAGGTCTTCGGCCATTGCCGCTGATTTGACGTAACGGAGGCAATAACCGTACAATTTGTGCTTGTAAATAAAAAAAAGGTCTTTAAAAGCTTGTTCATCTCCGGACACTACCCTTGCAACCAGTGAAGATTCGATGGGACAACCTGAAGACATACCGTTGGTTATAAGGGTTGAGGCCTAAAACTATAGAGTATTTACATTTCATCCATAAACAGTAGATTTTGATTATGTTAAGTTTTTGTTAACGAAGGTTTCCACTGAACAATTATCCTTGGCATTGATTTTCGGGTGATTTAACTGATTGTTTGACAAGTAATTATAACTTAGTAACGGGTGTTTTATGCTTCAATTTCCGGGTTGAAAAATTTAAAAAACATAACAAGGTTCCCGGAGAATTTCAGTAAAAAATTCACATGAACCGGCCACCAAAAAATGACCGCGTTCCAAGGAGGTTGGCCACCATCCGAAATGCATTCCTTGTCGCCAAAAACTCCCCACGGGCCGTATGCAGTAAGTAAAATATTGTTTTTCAGCGGTTTAATATTTTTCTATTGGGCAATTGGAATTTTGCGTCGGGATGATATTTTGGACGGTGAATTTCGGATTTGCGCCCGGAACTGACTTTCACGCTTCGAAGTGCGGAATCGATTTGAAAAAATGCCCGGGAAGCGGGTACTTTACACCCATCTTTGCATCCTTACCCGACGTTATGCCCAGCACCCGCCCTTCTTCCCTCAACCGCTCGTTGGAGGTCATCTTCCTTTTGCTGGCTATGTCGCTGGTGTGCTGCGCCATGGTGACGTTCCGCATCTGGTACACCGGCCACGGCACGTACCGATTCCTCGTCTGGAACCTCTTCCTGGCCTGGATTCCCGTGGTGGCGGCGTACTTTCTGCAGCGGGTATTTGCCAAGAATCCGTCCAATTGGCCCCGGTTGCTGGCCCTGGGCCTGGTCTGGCTGCTGTTCCTGCCCAACTCGCCCTACCTCCTCACCGACTTCGTTCACCTCGAGGACCGGTCCATGAGCGGGCACGACATCCATTTGCTCTACGACGCCGCCCTAATCTTCGCCTTCGCCCTCACGGGGTTGCTCAACGGGTTCGTTTCGCTCTACTGGGTACACCGGGCGTTGAACCGGGTGCTGCACCAGCGGTTGGGCTGGCTGCTGGTCGTGGGCATCCTGGCGCTGACGGGTTACGGGGTGTACCTGGGCCGCGTGCTGCGGTGGAACAGTTGGGACGTGGTGACCAACCCGCGCTCACTGGCCAAGGACGTGCTGCTGGGCATCACCCATTCCACGGCCCTCTCGCTGACGACGCTGTTTGCCGGTTTTCTGCTGTTCGGGTACCTGACGCTGTACGGCTTCCTCTCCATCGGCGATTCCCGGCGCCATGATTGATTTTCCGAAGACCGTTCGCAGCTTCCGCTTCGCTTTCGGGGGCATCCGGCAATTTTTCCGCCACGAAAACAACGCCCGCGTGCACTTGCTGGCCAGCGGGTTGGTTGTCGTCGCCGGCGTTTACTGCCGGCTGAACCGCGGTGAGTGGCTTTGGATCACGCTGGCGGTGGCGCTGGTCTGGATTACTGAGGCAGTCAACACGGCCCTTGAGAAGCTGACGGACCTGGTTTCACCCGGCCACGACCCCCGCGCCGGTGCCGTCAAGGACCTGGCCGCCGGGGCGGTGCTGCTGGCGGCCATCGCGGCGGTGATCATTGGCGCGCTGACCTTCTGGCCGCACGTGGTGATGATGACAAAACAACGGCATTGACTGATTGCGCAACGGCCCGCTGAGTAGCTACATCGAGGATGTCGGAGGATTTTGAACTACTACCGCGACTTGAATCGCTCGCCGAAAAAGTCCCCGGGGTTCCAAACGGGACGGGACGGGTCCTGGGCCACCTGGTAGCCGATCAGGAAATTCAACTGGACGTAGGTTTTGCCGGCCTCAAAGTCGAACACGCCGTCCATTCCGTCCTGCGGTTGGTGGTAGTACTTTGCCCGCCAGGACTGTACCTGCCGGGAGAGGTTGTTTTCCCCGGAAGGGGTTTTGTTCCCGTACTTGACGTGCAACGCCGGGATGCCCTGCGCCACGAAGCTGTACTGGTCGCTGCGCACGAAGCGGTTTTCGCCCGGTTCCGGATCGGCTTCCAGGTCAATGCCGAGGTATTGGCAGGCGTTGGCCGCCGGAATTTTTAAGGTCGAGTGTTCCGCCCCCAGGGCCACGGCCGACAGCAGCGGGGCAATGAGGGTGGGCATGTCGGTGTTGATGTCGGCCACGATGCTGCGCGCGGGTACGGTGGGGTACTTGGCAAAGTAGCCGGAGCCCAGCAAGCCCATCTCTTCCCCCGTCACCATCACCAGCAGGACCGACCGCCGGGGCTTCTCTTCCAGCCGGGAATACACCCGGGCAATTTCCAGCAGGCTGGCCACCCCCGAGGCGTTGTCGTGGGCGCCGTTGTAGATCGAATCCCCCGCCACCGGTTTTCCGACCCCCACGTGATCCAGGTGCGCGCTGTGAACCAGGTACTCTTCTTTGAGCCGGGCATCCGATCCGGTGATCCGGCCGACCACGTTGTAGCTGTCAAAATCCTGAAAGGAAGACTGGTAGGCGGCCCGGACGGTGACGCCCAGGTCCAGCGAGGCCGGCGTGCCGCCCTTGGCCGAAGCCACGGCGGGACCCAACTCCCGGCCGGCGTCCTTGAACAACCGGACAAGCACGTCCGCGTGGATGGCCGCCAGCAGGTTGATCTGGTCCGAGACGTAATTCCTCGAAACGGCCACGTTGCCGTCCGCCCCCATCACGCTGTAAACGCCCCGGTCCAGGTTGGGTAACTCCGCCGCCGGACCCGGCCTCGCCGCACTCGGTGCCGCACCCATCACCACGCCCACGGCCCCGTGGCGGGCGGCGTTTTCGAGGACGGTCAACGTGTTTTGGCTGTGCGCGGCGACCGTCGAGGGAAACTTTTCGGGCGCTCCCCGCACGACGACGACAATCTTTCCCTTCGCATCCAGGCCGGCGTAGTCGTCGAATCCCAGGCCGGGCTCGGAAATGCCGAAGCCAGCGAATACCAGCGGGGCCTCCACCGCGGACTGCGGCGCGGTCGGGTGCGGATACACGACGAAGTCCGTGCCGTAGGCCAGCGTATCCGTACCGCCCCGGGTATTCCGGCTGATCAGCGAGGCATCCCGGCCGGGCAAGGCCCGGCGTAACCGCACGCGCTGCAAGTACGTCCCGTTTTCACCGGCGGGCTCTACGCCCAGGGACGTGTACTTCCCAACCACGTAGTCCACCGCCAGTTGGTAGCCCTCCGTGCCGGGCATCCGGCCCCGCAAACGGTCGTCGGCCAGGTACTGGACGTGGGCTTTGATGTCGTCGGGATTAATTTTCTTCAACGCCTTGGCCACGGATTTATCCACCACCAACGGTTGGGAAAAAGACGCCGCGGAAAGCAGTAAGCCCAGACAATTCAGAAAAAGGACGGATTTCATACAGTAAGCAGTTGGCAGTTGGCAGAGCGAGAACCGGCAAGCTACGGGAAAGAATGACTACGCCATCACGAATGCGACCTTCTATTTGCTTTTTTGTTTGCCAACTGCTTACTGCCCTTTGCCTACTTCTTACTTTGCCTACTGTCAACTCCAAATCAAGGACCCAGGCAAACCGGTCCCGTTGCGATTTGGCTCTGCGGTGAGGCAAAGCCGATAGCTATTTGGGCTTAGTGTTAGCAGGCGTTTTAACCTAACTTCTTTTTTGCATGTCTTACATCAGCTATTCTATCATTGTAGAATACGAAGTAGAGGTTGTAGTCCTGATCGTATGAGAGATTGGTTTCCTGTACACTCGAAAACTCACCCCGACCCGAAGATAAATA
>JACMKY010000359.1 GCA_014379925.1 Cytophagales bacterium
GGCGGGCAGATCGAGCATTTTGTCGACGTACATAAACACGCTGGCTCCGTTGAGGTAGCCGTGTGAAGCATCCAGGAAGCTGGTGCGAACCGTCAGCTCGTAGGCGTAAACCTGGTACGCCACGCGGACTTCAGCGACCGAACGGGTACGCACGCGCCAGGTATTTTTGTTGATCTTTTCGGACGCCAACGGATTGCCCCCGCCATCGCGGGCCACGAAGCCTTCCACGTTCTTGGCGTACTCGCGGATGAGGTACGAACCGGGGGTCCAGACGGGCATCTTCACGTCGAGGTATTCCCGCTTGTCGAGGTCGGAGAGGCGCATTTCCACGCCGAAGTAGTGCGTGTGCGGCGCTTCCATGGAGAGGAAGTAAGCCAGTTTGGGAGCGGACACGGCCAGGGAAGCGGATAATACCAGGCTTGCCCAAGTCAGGGAGAAGGTAATTTTGTTCATGAATGAAAACCGGAAAAGTAAGAAAACGTGAAAGTAGCCGTACGGAAAGGATTTCCCAAACCGAGCGTCGCCCCGGAATCCGGGCCGGAATTTCTAAAACATTCGTAACCTTGGGAACCCAGGTCCCACGCAAAGCCAATCAGCAACCCATAACCCCCCCTTTTCCATGGAACATCATCCGGTCGTGATCGTCGGAGCGGGCGTAGCAGGACTTACCTGCGCCCGGTACCTGCAGCAATTCGGCATCCCCAGCACCGTGCTCGAAGCGGGCGATGGGGTAGGGGGTCGGGTGCGCACCGACAAAGCGGAGGGATTTCAGCTCGACCGGGGCTTCCAGGTATTCCTGACCAATTACCCCGAAGCCAAACGCCTGTTGGACTACCCGGCGTTGCAGCTGCGTAATTTCCGCTCCGGGGCCGTTATTCGGGACGGAGCGAAGGTGATCGAGCTGAAGAATCCGCTGCGGGAACCGCTGGCCTCCTTGTCCGCCCTCACGGCCCCGATCGGTTCCCTGGCCGACAAGCTCCGGATTGTGCAACTGGTGCGGCAAGTGAGCAGCGGCGAGGATGAACAATTGCTGAGTGGGCCAACTACAACCACGCTGGAATTCCTGCGCCAGTTCGGTTGGAGCGAGAAAATCATCCGCGTCTTTTTCCGGCCTTTCTTCGGGGGCATCTTTCTGGAGCGGGAACTGGACACGGCCAGCAACTTCTTTCAGTTCGTCTTCAAACAATTCTACGCGGGCGACGCGGCCCTGCCCGCCAAAGGCATCGGGGCCATTCCCGAACAGATTGCCCGCGGGCTTCCGCCGGATTGCGTTCGCAGCGGGGTGGAAGTGCTGCGGATCGCCGGTGAGACCATTTACCTGCCCGGCGGCGAAACCCTCCGTCCCACCGTCGTCGTGCTGGCCGTGGACGCCGGTTCGGTGGACCCGCTGATGGGCCAGAACCGGGCGCGTTCGGCGTCCGAAAACCCGCCGCGTTTCAACCGCACTACCTGCACCTACTTCGCAGCGCCGCAATCGCCCCAAAAAAACCGGCTGCTCACCCTGCACACCGACAACAACTCGGCGGTGCACAACCTCTGCGTACCCAGCGACGTGGCGCCCGGCTACGCACCCGACGGGCAGGCGTTGATCTCGGTGAGCACCCACGGCCCGGTAATCGGCACCGACCAGGAACTGGCGGAGCGAATCCGAACTGAACTCACTGGTTGGTACGGCGAATCCGTCCGGCAGTGGCGGCACCTGAAAACGTACCGCATTCCCCACGCCCTGCCGCAGTACCGGCCCGAAGACACGCCTTTGCTTTCCCTGAAGTTGAACGAAAATACCTACCGCTGCGGCGATTATACCCGCTACCCTTCGCTCAACGCGGCGATGCAATCGGGCCGTCAGGTGGCCGAGGCAATTAACAATGATCAATGATTGATCACTGCATTCGTTCTATCACCATGGCCGAGGCGCCGCCGCCACCGTTGCAGATGCCAATCGCGCCGATCCGGCCACCCTGCTTACCCAGCACGTTGATCAGCGTCGTTACGATGCGGGCACCGGAGGCACCCAGCGGATGGCCCAGGGATACCGCCCCGCCGAACACGTTTACCTTCTCCTGCGGAATCCCCAGCACTTGGTTGAACGTGAGGGGTACGACGGCGAAGGCCTCGTTTATCTCGAAGAAATCCACGTCTTTCTGGTCAATCCCGGCCAGTTTCAACGCTTTGGGTACGGCGATGGTGGGGGCGGTGGTAAACCATTCGGGGGCGTGTTCGGCGTCGGCAAAGCTCAGGATGCGGGCCAGTGGCTTCAATCCCAGGGCGTTGGCCTTTTCCTTGCTCATCACCACCAGGGCGGAGGCCCCGTCGTTGATGGTGGAGGCGTTGGCCGCCGTGACGGTTCCGTCCTTGGTAAAAGCGGGTTTCAAGCCGGGAATCTTGTCGTAAGACACGTTTTTGTACTCTTCGTCCTCGCTCACCAAAAGCGGGTCGCCCTTGCGTTGCGGCACGGGAACGGGCACGATTTCGTCCTGGAAGTGGCCGCTTTCGGTGGCCAGGGCCGAACGTTGGTACGATTGGATGGCGAAGGCGTCCTGGGCTTCGCGGCTGATGCCGTACCTGGTGGCGGTGGCGTCGGCGAAAACGCCCATCGCGTTGGGCTGGTAAGCATCCCGCAGCCCGTCGCGGTCGAGTCCGTCCACCAGTTCGGCGTTGCCGTAGCGGTAACCGAAACGGGCTTTGGGAACGTAGTACGGCACGTTGGACATGCTCTCCATGCCCCCCGCCACGAACACGTCGCCGTGGCCGCACATGATGGACTGGGCGGCGAACATGATGGCCTTCGTTCCCGAGGCGCAGACTTTGTTGACGGTCGTGCAGGGCACGGTGTTGGGCAAACCCGCGCCCAGGGCGGCTTGCCTGGCCGGTGCCTGTCCCAGGTTGGCCGAAATTACGTTGCCGAAAAACACTTCATCCACTTCTCCGGCCGCCACGCCCGCCCGTTCCAGCGCCCCTTTGATGGCAATGGAACCGAGTTGGATGGCCGTCAGCGGCGAGAGAATGCCCCCGAAGCTGCCGAGCGGAGTCCGGACCGCCGACATAATGTATACCTCTTTCATAAATGAGTTTATGAGTACTGAGTCGATGAGTTTATGAGTGCAAAGCGCGTGAGTAAATGGGTGCAAAGGTAGGATATTTCCGGGTTTGAGTCAGGGAGACGGTTTTGATTGAATTAACTCATCCACTCCCTTACTCATAAACTCATTGACTCATAAATTCAACCCGCAGCACTTTCGCCGGGATGCCGATTTCGTGGAAGAAGTGCAGCCAGTACAGTTGCTGGGCCGAAAGGTGATCGTTGGGCGATTTGACTTCGATCAGGCAGTATTCTTCGTCGTTCCAGGCGAACAGGTCGGGAAAACCGCGGGTGTTTTCGCGCAGGTTGCGGGCCATTTCCAGCACGAGCCGTTCGAGTTGCGCCGGTTGAATTTTTTGGTAGCACACCATCACCAGGTCGAGCAGGCTTTCGTGCCAGCCCACCAACGGGTTGCCCATGCCATACTTCTCGGCGTGCGTCCGTTGGAGGAGTTGAATGCATTCCTCCCGTCGGTGCAGTATTTTCAACCGGTCCAGGATCTGCGTTTGCCTTTTCTCGAGGAAACGGGGCGTGTGCAAGTCCGAAGGAGCCCTTTGCAGCGGATGGTGGATGGCTTGCTGGTCTTCGTCGAAGATGATGTCCCACAGCAGCAGCCCGCAGAAGCCGCACCACAGGTAGTTTTCGGAGTGAACGGCCCGGTAACCGCGCTCCGTCAGGTGGTGAATCACGCCCTGCTCCACCCGGTGGCGAAAGCCCGCGTCCACGCGGATCGCCTCCGACGCTTGCAGTTGAAGGGTGGTGCTTTTTCGTGGCGTTCGGAGTGTTTCGGGAAGCCTTGCCCCTCGTTGCTCCGGTTCCCGGCCAAGTTCGGCTTCCAGGCGGGCCATAAAGTCCGTCGCGAAGTACTTTTCGTCCGCGTTTTGCGGCCCGGCCCGCATCCGTTCGCACAGGGCCAGGGCTTCCGGTAGGCGACCCAACTTGTGCAGCAGGCGAACCCGCCGCTCGGGCGAAGGCGGCTGATCGGTGTGCTGGTAGGCGAGCAGGGCCTGGTCGTTGAGCCGGTTCCGTTCCAGCAGCGCCCCCATCCGCAAGGCAAACTTGTCAAAAACCGGGCGAGCC
>JACMKY010000360.1 GCA_014379925.1 Cytophagales bacterium
CAGCAGAAGGACGCCACCAACAAGGACGACATTGAATACGAAGCCGTTACGGACGATCCCTACGACCTCAACAAGATGTGGCTGCATTTCTACCCGCTGCACGGCGACGCCTTCATGACCAACCTGAACGCGGGGTACGGCATCCAGGCCCAGTACCTGATGAAGAACAAGTTCAACTTCCGCCTGCAGGCCCGCAAGGCCTACTACCGGGGTTCGGACGTGGCGTTCGGCATCGGCCAGCGGGTAAACGACGTGGACAACAAGCTCGTTCCGTTCACTTACCTGGAAGGAGGGGGCGCCTACCACGTCATCGACAAGGCCGACGCGGGGGAAGCAAAAATCATCATTTACACCAAGCGGTACAGCCCGGGCAAGTGGGCTTCCACCGTCCCCGAATTCGTGTTGGTGCCCGCCAAGGTTCGCAAGATCGTCGGCGTTCGGGCCGGCGGCATCCACTGGAAAAGCACCACCAACCTGGGCGATGCCCTGACCAAGCAGAAAATCACGCTCCAGAGTGAAGACGGTACGCCACTGGAACAGTACCGACCCGTGGACGGGGCCGTGCGGGAGCAACGCATCTATTCCAACGTCACTTCCTCGGCCATCTACCTGGGCGGCTCGCTGGGCCGGATCCGGAACGTGGTGGTGAAGCCCAAGAAGTACGACATCGCCGTCAATGACGTGATTTTTACCGGTTACGCCGACCTGATCTATTCACCCAGCATCGTCATTGAGAACGTGAGGCAGGGAGGCGTGGTGTATTCCACCGCACCGGTGAAGAAGAGCCCCCTGGGTTTCCGGCTGGGCTTCGAAGGCATGTTTAACCGGGAATTTTCCTGGTCCTACGGGGCGGAGATGGGCGTAAGGCCCTCCATCAAGGGGCGGAGTACCTACGTTTCGTTGAAAGTCGGTTTCGCCTTCGCCTCCAAGCTGGAGCAGCGCCGGCAGGCTTACCAACGGGAACAGTAATAACGGGTGCCCTGGTCGGTTTGGCTTGCTTGATTCGGGCGTACTCCAATTACCAACCACTTAGAATATTCATTTTTCAACCAAGTATTACATTTTTTTATCCGGTTTGACCGGCTCTATTTTTTGCTCCGAAAGAGGTGCGGTAAACGCGCACGTCGGTTCGCCAATCTACTCCGCTTGAGGGAGGCTGATGGAATGAACGGCTTTCTGCATCAGCCTCCTTTTGAACCAATGACCAATAAATAACAAAGTATCCATGGAATCGACTCCGCAACCCTCCCTTCAGGCAGCACCCGCTCATTGGTTGGGCTTACGCACCATCCGGCAGAAAATCGTGGCCCTGGTTCTGGCCGTTATTCTGCCACTGCTGGCCGTCTCCGGGATGGTCTTGTACCAAAACACCGGGATGATCGCGGAGAGCCAGTCGCTAATCCAATCGCAAATCCCTTCCGTTACAACGGCGATGCGGTTACTCAACACCGCCAGCCGCACGTCGGGGTTGGTGCGCTCGTACGTAATTACCCAACAGCCCGAATACACCCAACAGTGGCAGCAACTTCACGAGCAAACGATTCCCCAACTACTGCGGGCGTTGCAGCAAACCTCGCCGACCTGGGATGAGGAAGACCAAGCGCGGTTTGCCAGCATTAGCCAGGACCTTGCCCAAATGAAACAAGCGCAGAATGAGGTCGTGCAAATCATCCTGCAAGAAAAGGAGGACACGTCGGCTCAGGCCACTGATGTTCAGAAGTTACGCACACTCGAACAAGTGGGAAAGCAAATGGACCAACGGGCGGGCTTGCCCCTGGCCGAGGCAACGGAGGAATTGAATCAGTTTATTGACAAGCAGGAACGCATTCTCATCAATCAAGCCGTGGCCGGAAAGGAAGCCAACATCCGGCAGTCTTTTTTGGTCAGCGGCTTTTTCCTGTTCGGTCTGATCACGGCCGTGGTGTTATCCGGGTGGCTGCTCAGGAAAATTCTCTTCTCGATTGAGCAGCTTCGGGCGCACATTCAATTGCTGGCCCGGGGAGAACTACCCGAAAAACTCGTCGTAACCGAAGACGAAATAGGCCAGATCGTTCTACATACCAACGCTTTGATCGATAACCTGCGCCAGGCATCCCAGTTTTCGGTGAACATCGGGCAAGGCAAGTTTGACGAAGGGTTTCAACCATTGAGCGAAAAGGACGTGTTGGGCAATACTTTAAGCCAGATGCAAACCCAACTGCGCCAGGTCAACCAGGAGGAACAAAAAAGACGTTGGACGACGGAAGGCATCGCCCAGTTCTCGGAAATCTTGCGCCTCAATCAGCAAGACCGCGCGGTGGTGGCCGACCAGCTCATTCGTTTTTTGGTCAAATACGCGCAGGCCAACCAGGGCAGTTTGTTTATCCGACGGGAGGAAGCAACGCCGCCGCAACTGGAACTGGCCGCTTGTTACGCCTTCGACCGGAAAAAATACCTGCACCAGACGATTCAGTTGGGCGAAGGCCTGGCCGGACAAGCCTGGCAGGAAGCCAGTACCATCCACCTCACCGAAGTGCCCGATCACTACGTCCGGATTACTTCCGGATTAGGGGACGCCACTCCGCGCAGTATCCTGATTGTGCCCCTGAAAACTGAAAATGAGGTGGTGGGGGTGGTGGAACTGGCTTCTTTCCGAAACTTTGCCGTCCACGAGATTGCGTTCGTAGAGCGGGTAGCCGAAAGCATCGCCTCGGCAATTGCCACTCTGCAGATCAATGAGCGGAGCCACCGGTTGTTGGAAAGTTCGCAGCAGCAGGCCGAACAGATGCGCGCCCAGGAGGAGGAACTGCGCCAGAATATGGAGGAGTTGCAGGCCACCCAGGAAGAAGTGGCCCGCCGGCAAACCGAAAGCTCGGCACTGTTGCAGCGATTCAACCTGACCGCTCAAGCCACCATGGAAGGGCTCTGGGATATGGTCGTACCCGCCGATCTGGTTTTTACCGACGAGACGCCTTTCTGGTGGGCCGACCGCTTTCGTCAGATGGTCGGCTACCGCGATGAGCAGGATTTTCCCAACCGTCTGGACTCCTGGAGCAACCTGCTGCACCCCGACCACAAGGCGGCTACCTTGGCCGCCTTCAATGCCCACCTGATAGACTATTCCGGTCAGACCCCCTACGACGTGGAATACCAACTGAAGTTGAAATCCGGAACCTACCAATGGTTCCGGGCGGTAGGAAAAACCCTGCGCGATGAGCAAGGCAAGCCCCTGCGCGTCGC
>JACMKY010000361.1 GCA_014379925.1 Cytophagales bacterium
AAATACTCATCAGAGCGGCGCCGCTCAGGCCGAGGCTGCGCAGAAAAGCCGCGCGGCTCACGGGAATTTGGGTTTTTTCCATGGGGCAGTTGATGTTAAAAGAGATAATTGATGAATTATAAAAAAAAGGAATGCGCTAGTGCGGGACTGGCCACTCGGCAACGTCCGTCCGCGGACGGTGGTGGTCGGGACCAGTACCGGATTTACCGGGCAACCAACTGCCCCCGGATTTCGCCGTCCGGATGGGCGTTGCTGTGAAGGTTTAGGTACCAGTTTCCGTTCAAAAGGTCGGCTTCCTCGGCCGCGGTCAACGCCCGGGAGGTGCCAGCGGCCGGGGAAGTGATTACGCCCGTAGCGGGTTTCAGGTCGATTACGACTGGTCCCGCCGTCCCGGCGGCTCCTTGGTGAAAGTGCATGGCGATGGGATTCAACCCCGAGAAAGTGATGGTGTAGGCCAGGGTTTTGGCGTCCCGGTCGAAGGTGGCGTTCAGCGTAGCCCTGGCCGCCGAGTTAACGGGAGCGGGAGCCTCCTGTTCCCCGGTGGCGGTGATGTCGTTGAACTTCACTTCGTTTTTCTTTTCTTCCTTTTTGCAACCGCCGGCCAGGATCAGCACTGCCAGCAGAAAAGCAAACGGCATTTTAGCAACAAATAACCTGTTTGTCATTGAGTTGTCCGGTAACTATCCGTTGTTCATTTTCCACAGCTGAGGTCAATTGTCCACGGGCGGTTTGACCCGTGATTTTGGTGCTTTCACATCTTCACTTAACTCCAAAGCGAGGCCACTGCTCCCTTGAACGCTTGGATTTACTTTTGGCTCGTTGGCTTAACGTGCCGACTAATGTAATCACCTATAACCACCGTGGTTTATTGTCCACCAAATTAAACGCATAATAGAATTTTATTCGGTCTTACATCCAACAATAAATATTTTTCAAAAAATATCCGTTAGCGGTCAAGGGTCTTCCAAATAAAATGGTTTAACGCTGCTGAAAACCCGTTAAAAGTTTGGGTAGTGCGTTCAACCTGGTTGTCCACCAACCACCGTTCATTGTCCAGACATACGATATTTCAGCGTCATGAAAGCGCCGGTGCTGGAAAGTTTCACGTCGCCCGCGCCCACGCCCGTGATGGGTAGTTTCAGGTAAGGCTCCACCTGGATGGCAAACCGGTTACCCAGTTTCCACTCGTACCCCATCGACAGGTTGATTACGCCCAGCCAGTGCTGGACCCGGTCCGGTGCCTTCCACGTTCGGGTGGGGTAGTGGTTGTACCGGTACTCGTAATCCTCGCTTCGCATCAGGTAGCTGGAAAGTCCCACGCCGACGAAGAGGTTGCCGGTGGCCCTGCTCAACGCGTAGTAGCGCAGGTTAACGGGCAGGTCAATGATCTTGCAATTGCCGCCGATCAGGTCGGGACGGTACGTCCAGGGCCGGGAGGGCGTGTAATCGTCGGCGGTGGCCTGGTACCGTTTGTCCGAATAGAAGCCCCCGGCGGTCACGCTCCAGCGATCGGACAGCCGGTATTCCAGGGCAACGCCCCCGCTGATACCGGGCGCGGTAAACCGGACAAAGCCTACCGTGCTGAGGTCGGGAGCCACCGTCAGGAGGAAGCTCAGCCGGCTCAGCAACGACTTCGTGCGGGGTTTCGCAATTTCCTGACTCAAATCCGGCTGAATCTCAACGTCCGACCGTTGGCTGAGCAATTGAACCAGGTATTTCCCGTTCGCCGGGGCGAGGAGGAACCGGGGCGGAACGGGACGGAGACGGGACAATGTCTCCAGTGGATAGCCAGGCGGAACGGAACGGAGACGGGACAACGCGCCGTCCGGCAAGCCTTCCCGTTGCCCCGCCGGGGTCTCGTCCCGTAATCGGTCCCGTAATCGTCCGGCGACGGGCCCAACCGGGGGTCGGCGTGGCGCATTGGTGGGGGTACCGGGAGCCGGGGCCGCCTTTTTGTTCGGTTTCCGCCCTGGCGCACGCTCCGGGCGAAGCCGGTCAGCCACCTTGTTTTCGGGTTCCGTACTTTTCCGGCCGGGTACTCCGGGCCCGCCGGATGGTTGACCCGGGGTACCTGTGGCCGGGGTCGCGTTTCGGGTCGGGCGGTCCCGGGCTGGCGGCGGGGTGATTGGCAATGCCGCCGCTTCGTCCATCCCTTGCTCCCGGCGGGCGATCGGCGCGTCGGTGGACGTTTGGTTTTTACTGCTGGCGTCTTTCACTGCTTTTTCGAAGGGCGTTGCCCAAACGGTCTGCCCACCCGAGCGCCCGGTTGCCGGGGATGAATCAGAACGATCGGTGGATTCCCGGGCCGTCGGACGTGGATTGGCCGTCACCGGGGAATTCCGGCGTTCCACCCGGCCGTCGGGCCGATCTGCTCCCGTTGCCCGCGGCCGCTGCGTACTGTACCAGGTTCCGGAGGCCGTCAGCAACAGCAAGGCAGTCAACGTGGCTAACCAACGTTTCCGGCGGGCCGCCCGGCGGGCCTGAAAATCGTCCAGTTTCCGGTTCATGGCTTGCCAGGCGCGGGAATCGAACGGGATGTCCGGGTGCTCCAGTGCCTTCCTGAAGGCCTTGTCCAGTTCGTTATCGTCGTCTCGCGTACTCATCCTGGTTATTTTTTTTTATCTTCCCCTGTAGATTCGCCCGCGCCTTCGACAAGTTGGATTTGGAGGTGCCAACCGATATTTCCAGCGCTTCGGCAATTTCCTCGTGCGAGTAGCCGTCCATCACGTACAGGTTGAACACGGTGCGGTAAGCCGGGGAAAGCTGCTGCACCAGCGCCAGAAGATCTTCGTAAGCCAACCGATTGAGCACATTGCCCGCGGCATCCACGAATTGCGTTGCGCCGCTCTCCCCGACGGAGTGCTGCTCAGTCTGGTACTGCCGGCGGTGTTTCCGGTAGTGGTCGAGCGCGGTGTTGATCAGGATTTTCCGGAGCCATCCCTTGAAGGAACGGGCCGGGTCGTACTTGTCGATCCGGGTGAACACTTTCAGAAAACCATCGTTGAGAATTTCCAGGGCTTCGTCGCGGCTACGGGAATACCGGAGGCAGACGCTCATGGCGTAACCGTAGAAACGCCGGTAGAGCACTTCCTGACCCGTTCGGTCTGCCTGCGCACAAATGCGAAGCAATTCCAGTAGTTGTTTATCAAGTTCGGGATTCACTAAGGTTACGTTTCCAGTGCGACTGATTCATGACTCAGATTTCGGTTCAATCGCCCCCAGCACGGCAGGCGGTGGGAAAAGGTTGCTTCCGGGTTGCCCGAAGGTAAAAAATATTTACTCAAAATTGCGTTGCCGCCGGGCTTCGTACACCAGGATGGCCGTCGTTGCCGACACGTTGAGCGAGTCGATCCGGCCTTGCATGGGCACCTTGATCTGCTGGTCCGCCCCGCTCAGCCAGGCGTCCGACAGGCCGGTGGCTTCCGTACCCAGCACCAGCGCGGTCGGGACCGTAAAATCGGTTTGGTGGTAAAAGTGCCGGGCAGTGAGAGCAGCGGCGCAACTGCGAATGCCCCGTCCGCGGAGCCACTGCTGCACTTCCGGGGTGGTGGCGACGACTACCTGGTTGGTAAACAGACAGCCAACGCTCGAACGGATGACATTGGGGTTGAACAGATCGGTTTGGGGATCGCAAACGATGACGGCGTCCACGCGGGCGGCGTCGGCCGTGCGCAGGACGGCGCCCAGGTTGCCGGGTTTTTCCACGGCCTCCAGCACGATCAACAGGGGCTGGGGAGAAAGCTTCACGTCGGAAAGGGCCAGGCGGCGGGGTACGGTCAGGGCAACCAAGCCGTCGGTGTTGTCGCGGTAAGCCATTTTCTCGAACACGGGAACACTCACCCCGTACACTTGGTTTGCCTGCCGCTCCAGGACCGCTACCTCCGCCCAGTGGCGTACCTTCTCCCGGCAGATGAACAGACTCCCGATTTCCCATCCGGCCTGCGCCGCCAGGGTCAGTTCCCGCAGCCCCTCCACGACGATCAGGTTCTGTTGCCGGCGTTCGCTGGCCTTTTCCAGCCGGATCACGTTCTTTACGCGGGAATTCTGCAAGCTGGTAATCAGTTCCATGCTCAAATTGATGAAAAGAAGCAATAGGAAGTAAGAGGTAGGAAGTAAGAGGTAGGAAGTAAGAGGTAGGAAGTAGGAAACAGATCCCAAATTAGATGAAAAGAAGTAAGAGGTAGAAAGTAGGAAACCGATCCGATAAGTGTCGGTTCGCCTCTTACTTCCTACCTCTTACTTCTTACTTCTACCCCCGCAATCGCCTTAATCCTTGCTCGACGCCCGTTTGCGCTCGTTCTCGTCGAGGTAAATTTTCCGCATCCGAATGGCTTTGGGCGTCACTTCCACGTACTCGTCCTTCTGGATGTATTCCAGGCATTCTTCGAGGGAAAACTGGGTTTTGGGGGCGATCTTCACGTTCTCGTCCGTGCCGGAAGCGCGCATGTTGGTCAACTTCTTGCCCTTCATGATATTGATCACCAGATCGTTGTCGCGCGTGTGTTCGCCAATTACCTGGCCCATATACACTTCCTCGCCCGGATCGACGAAAAACGAGCCCCGGTCCTGCATCTTGTCGATGGCGTAGGCCGTGCCGTCGCCGGTTTCCATGGAAATGAGCGAGCCGTTGATGCGTCCCGGAATGGTTCCCTTGTGGGGTTCGTAGTCCTTGAAGCGGTGGTTCATGACGGCCTCGCCGGCGGTGGCCGTCAGGATGTTGGTGCGCAGCCCGATCAGGCCCCGGGCCGGGATGTTGAACTCCAGGTGTTGCAAATCGCCCTTGGGTTCCATGACCAGCAGTTCACCCTTGCGCTGGGTGACCTGTTCGATGACTTTGCCCGCCGATTCCTCGGGTACGTCCACCACCATGGTTTCCACCGGTTCGTAGCGCACGCCGTCTATTTCCTTGAAGAGAACCTGGGGCTGGCCCACCTGCAACTCGTAGCCTTCCCGGCGCATGGTCTCGATCAAAATGGACAGGTGCAGGATGCCCCGGCCAAACACCAGAAAGCGGTCTTCGCTGTCGGTGGCTTCCACCCGCAAGGCCAGGTTTTTTTCCGTCTCCTTGTAGAGCCGGTCGCGCAGGTGGCGGGAAGTGACGAATTTGCCATCCCGGCCGTAGAAAGGCGAGGTGTTGATGGTGAAGAGCATGTTCATCGTCGGCTCGTCGATGTCGATGCGCGGCAGGGGTTCCGGGTTGTCGGCGTCCGCCAGCGTATCACCGATGTCGAAACCTTCCAGCCCGGTTACGGCGCAGATCTCCCCGGCGTTCACCTCCGACACCTTCACCCGTCCCAATCCCTCGAACACCTGCAGCTCTTTGATGCGCACTTTCTTCACCGAGCCGTCGGCTTTGCAGAGCGAAAGCGGCACGTTTTCGCGCAGCGTACCCCGGAATACGCGCCCGATGGCGATGCGACCCACGAAAGAAGAATAATCAAGCGAAGTAATCTGCAGTTGGGGCGTACCCTGGTAGCTGGGCGCGGGCGGAATGTTCTCCACGATGGCATCCAGCAACGGCACGATGTTTTCGGTGGGCTTGCGCCAGTCAGTGCTCATCCAGCCCTGTTTGGAAGAACCGTAGATGGTCACGAAATCCAGCTGGTCTTCCGTGGCGTCGAGGTTGTACATCAGGTCGAACACCGCTTCGTGTACCTCGTCGGGGCGGCAGTTTTCCTTGTCCACCTTGTTGATGACCACGATGGGTTTGAGGCCCAGGTGGATGGCCTTGCCCAGCACGAAGCGCGTCTGCGGCATGGGGCCCTCGAAGGCATCCACCAGCAGCAGCACGCCGTCGGCCATCTTCAGCACCCGCTCCACCTCGCCGCCGAAGTCAGCGTGGCCGGGGGTGTCGATGATGTTGATTTTGGTGTCTTTATAACGAATCGATACGTTCTTGGAGACAATGGTGATTCCCCGTTCCCTTTCCAAGTCATTGTTGTCGAGGATCAGGTCGTTGAATTCCTGGTTTTCCCGAAAAATCTTGGAGATGTGAATAAATTTGTCGACCAACGTCGTCTTTCCGTGGTCAACGTGGGCAATGATGGCAATGTTTCTGATGCTTTCCATGGGGTGGCTAAAATCCGGGTGCAAAGGTAAGCAAAAACCGGCAACCCCCCGCGGAAACGGTGTTACTCAATTGTTAATTGTCAATTGTTAAGCGATACCGGAAAAGGGATTTTCCCGCCGGGGAATCGGGTCATGTTCCACCCATTGTCAGGAACGGACCGGCCACCCTCCCCACCACCGACCACGGGTACCCAGCGGAAAGCGGAAAAATAGACGAGCAGGATGACCACAACACCCGCAATCAGCCGGACTGGTCAGCCGTCCGGCGATGCACCACCGGACGGCTTGGCAGTGGGCAGTTGGCAGTTGGCAGTGGGCAATGGGCAGTGGGCAGTGGGCAGTAGGCAGTGGG
>JACMKY010000362.1 GCA_014379925.1 Cytophagales bacterium
CCGGCCGGCCGTCAATCCACCCTGGGACGGGGGTTTTTCGTGGAAGAAGGATTCCACCGGCAAGCCCTGGGTCGCCGTGTCGTGCGAAGGGGTGGGGGCCAGCCTGTGGTGGCCCTGCAAGGATCACCCCTCCGATGAGCCCGACAGCGTGCGCATTCGTTGCCAGGTGCCCAGCTCGCTGACGTGCGTCGCCAACGGCAACCTGCGCAGCAAGCGGGCGATGCCCGGCGGCTACGCGCAGTACGACTG
This sequence comes from Cytophagales bacterium, assembly GCA_014379925.1. Classification (GTDB taxonomy): domain Bacteria; phylum Bacteroidota; class Bacteroidia; order Cytophagales; family ES-bin-26; genus ES-bin-26. Next base: position 250 of record JACMKY010000362.1, read on the forward strand.
GTTCGTGAGCTACCCCATCAACCCCTACAACGTGACCCTCAACATCGCCGACTACGCGCATTTTACCGATGCGTACGCGGGTGCGGACGGAGCACCGCTGGCGCTGGATTACTACGTGCTGCGTGCCAACGAGAAAAAGGCGCGGCAGCACTTCCAGCAGGTGAAGCCGATGCTGGCCTGCTACGAGAAGTATTTCGGTCCGTATCCCTTTCCGCGCGACGGCTACGCCCTGGTGGAAACGCCCTACTGGGGTATGGAACACCAGAGCGCCGTGGCCTACGGTAACCATTATCAAAACAACGCCTTCGGTTTTGATTTCATCATCGTCCACGAAAGTGGCCACGAGTGGTGGGGCAACAGCGTCAGTTGCCGCGACCACGCGGAACTGTGGATCCACGAATCGTTCGGCACCTACGCGGAAGCGCTGTACGTGGAAGACACGCAAGGCTACGACACGATGCTTCGGTACCTGGAAGAAAAGAAAGAGCGAATCAAAAACCAGCATCCCATCCTGGGGCCGTTGTCGGTAAACTACCACCGCTGGCCGGATTCGGACATGTACGTCAAAGGCACCTGGATGCTGCACACCCTCCGCAACGCGATTGCCGACGATTCGCTCTGGTTCGGCCTCCTTCGCGGACTGGCTACCGACTTCCGGTTGCAGAACATCACGACGGAACAGGTCATCGCGTACGTCAATCGAAAGACGGGAAAGGACTACACCTATTTCTTTGACCAGTACCTCCGCCACGCCCAACCGCCCACGCTCGAATACCAGCTTTGGGCGAAGGGACGGAGCGTGTCGCTGCGCTACCGCTGGCAGGCAGACGTGAAGGGGTTTGCCATGCCCATCCGGGTCGGCTTCGGGAAAGCGTACCCGACCACCACGTTGCAACCCACCACCGCGTGGCAAACCATCCTGCTCGACGGGGACCAGGCCGACTTCCGGGTGGCGACCGAACTGTTCTACGTGCTGACCAAGTAGGACGAACATCCTGTTCGTCCCCGATTCGATTGTGAGATACAACGACACACAGCGGGCGAACAAGATGTTCGCCCCACTACTTGCCCATGGAAACGATCCAAACTGCGACCATCAGGCGCATTCCTAAAATTAAAGGCAACCTGCTATTCGGTAATACGTTCGACTTGGTGAAAGATCCCTTGCGCTTCATGGTAGACGCCATGGGCCGCAACGAGCGAATTACGCAGATCCGGCTGGTGAACCGCAACTGCTACCTGATTTTCCGGGCGGAGGACATCAAGCACGTGCTGCAGGAAAACAACCGAAACTACACCAAGAGCGACGCCTACAAGGCAATTCAACTGTTTCTCGGCAACGGCCTGCTCAACAGCGAAGGCGACTTCTGGCGCCGGCAGCGTAAACTGGCACAACCCGCTTTCCACCGGCAACGGCTGGCTCTCCTCACCGAGCCGATGAACCGCGCCACCCTGGCGATGCTCCGGCGCTGGGAGCAACCAGACCGCACGCAACCCCTGAACATCTCGGAGGAGACGATGAAGCTGACGCTGGAGATCGTATCCGAATCGCTTTTCAGCGCGGACGTACGAAAACACCTGGATCACGTTTCCGATTCGCTCACGACCATCATTGAATACGCCTACGATTCCATTCACAGCTACGTCCATCTCCCACTCAGCATCCCCACGCCGCGCAATCGAAAGTACAAAAAGTCAGTCGAACGCATCGAGCGCCTGATCTACGAAATCATAGCCGGCCGCCAAAACGCGAAAGCGGGCGATCACCTTGACCTGCTGGGTATGCTCATGGAAGCGCAGGACGAAGAAACCGGCGAACGGATGAACCCCCGCCAACTGCGCGATGAAGTGACTACCATCTTCATGGCCGGGCACGAAACCACGGCCAACGCCCTGGCCTGGGCCTTTTACCTGCTGGCGAAACACCCCGCCGTAGCCCGCCAGGTTCGCCAGGAGGTGAGCGAGGTGCTGGGAACGGAGGGACTGCCCACCTACGAAAACGTCCGCAACCTTTCGTACACCACGCGGGTGATTCAAGAAACCTTGCGCCTCTACCCACCCGCCTGGGTGATCGGCCGAAAAACGATTGCGGCGGACCAAATCGGCGGCTACGCCATTCCAGCGCAAGCACCCATCCTGATGAGTCCCTACGCCGTCCACCGCCATCCCGAATACTGGCCGAATCCGGACGCCTTCGACCCGGACAATTTTCTGCCGGAACGGGAAAAGCAGCGCCCTACCTACGCGTACTTTCCCTTCGGCGGCGGCCCGCGCCTGTGCATCGGTAACAATTTCGCCCTGATGGAGATGCAGGTCATTCTGGCCCTCACCGTCCGGCAATTTGATTTCCAACCCACGGGCACTCAACGGGTAATTCCCGAGCCCGTTATTACCTTAAGGCCCAAGGATGGACTGCGGCTATACCTCAACCCCGTGGGCAATTGAGCAATCGCTTGGAACCAAGCATAACAAGTCTAAACCACTTTTACGCTTCATTCTAATGAGCTTGATCTAAGCCAAAATCCTGCACCTTATTCTGATCGGCTACTCATTACCCTATTACTCAGGAAATTTTAGCAGCCCTGAATGGCTTCTATGCCCAGCAGTTCACCCAATTTTTTCAGTTTGGCCCCCACGTATCCCACCCCACCGCGCACTGATGGGCCGGGACTATTCCAGTCACTGACGAACCGAAGGGCACCAATCAGGAAGCGATACCGGCTGATGGTGTTGCCAATCTAAGATCGGCCCTGGCACCGACTCGCCTTCCGCCATCAACAGTTGAATCTTGCCATCGGGCGTTTTTCTAATCCAATACCAAACAAACCGACCTTGAGCGAGGAGGGATCAGCGGCGATACCGGCACCCGGTAAATTGGGCGATGAGGCGTCGAAGCTGGATGGCATAACGAAAAAAGAGGGTGGAGTAAGTAGATGAGTTGACCTCCGAGAACAACCGACTACCCGTACGTTGACAACCACTTTGTCATTTCCCGCTGGATGGACTGGGCTTCCTGCCCGGCTTTTCGGGCGAAATCCTCCCCGTCGGAGGCGTAGAGGATGCTGCGGGAAGCGTTGACCAGCAAGCCGCACTGCCGGTTCATTCCGTGGCGCGACACCTCCTCCAGACTTCCCCCCTGGGCACCCACGCCGGGAACCAGCAGGAAATGATCGGGCGCCAGTTGCCGGATGCGCCCCAACTGGTTTGCCTGCGTGGCGCCCACCACGAACATCAGCCGGTCGCTGCTGTCCGCTTCCCCCGTCCAGGATTGGGCCGTTCGAATGACTTGCTCGAACAAGGGCAATCTCAGACCCTCCTCCGGATGGGGTTGGGGCGGTCCCGCACTCACCGCCAGCGTTTGAAAATCGGCACTGCCGGGGTTGGACGTGAGGGCCAGCAGGATGACCCACTTGCCGGGAAAATCGAGAAAGGGCATCACCGAATCGCGGCCCAGGTAGGGGGCTACGGTGACGGCGTCGAAGTTCAGACCCGACGAGGCCGGATCGAAGAAGGCGCGGGCGTACAGCGCCGACGTATTGCCGATGTCCCCTCGCTTGGCATCGGCAATGGTGAAGTGCGATTCCGGAATGCAGGCCAGCGTCTTTTGCAAACTCTCCCAGCCCCGGGCTCCCTGGGCTTCGTAAAAAGCCAGGTTGGGCTTGTAGGCCACGCAATAGTCCGCCGTGGCGTCAACAATCCGGCGGTTGAACTCGAATACCGGATCGGCGGCACCGCGCAGGTGGCTCGGCACCCGGCGCGGGTCGGTGTCGAGTCCCACGCAGAGGTACGATTGTTTGGCCCGGATTTGCCGGTGGATTGCCTCTTTGTTCATGGTTTGGCGGAAATTTCTGACGGTATGGGCGTGGGCTGGTGACGACGATCGGGTACGTTCCGGCGCAAATATGCAACTATGCCGCCAGAGTTTGGAAAAACCACCCGGCCTTCCGGGCCTTTCCCCGTGGGTGAGGCTCTTTCCCCCGTCCGCCCGTCGGCCTTCCTTGGCATCTGTCCCCAATTCTTGCTCCGTAAGATTTGACCGTTTTTCGGCCTGCATTACTGCCCGGAGGCGTACTACCTTGTGCCTGATTGTAAGACCATCCGCCGTTAACCAATTATGGACAGTACACCACACAGCTTCAATGGGTCCAGGGATCAGTACCAGGAAACTGATCCATTGAACACCGAGAACCGTGCCGAGGAGACTGACTACGAAAAACGGTACGGGCAGGTGGAAGAGGAGGAAGAAGACGAGGAGGAGGAAGACGAAGAGGAACCAAAGCCCGAACCGAGCCACGTGGGCAAGATCGTCGCCATCGTCGCGCTGGCCGCGTTGCTGGCGGGTTCGCTGGCGGTCAACTACTACCTGTTCGACGACAACAACGCGCTCAGCGCAACCCAGACCGACCAGGCGAAGGAGAAGCAACGGATGGATACGCTGCTGGCCGCCAAAACGGAGGTGGAAAAGCAACTGGGAGAAACGCAAGCCCTGGTCGCTTCCTACCAGTCGGACAACGAAAACGTCAACCGCCTGCTGGAAGCGGCCAACGTTGATATCACCAAGAAACAGAACACCATCGACCGACTGTGGCGCGAGAAGGCCGGCGTGAAGGCGTTCGAAGCCCAGTTGGTGGAAGCCAGGACGCTGAACGAATCCCTGCGGGCGCAGATCGCCGCCCTCACGCAGGAACTCGGGTTCCTGAAAACGGATAACGTCGGCCTGAAAGACTCCCTGGTGGCA
>JACMKY010000043.1 GCA_014379925.1 Cytophagales bacterium
AATCCGGCCAGTCTGGCCGAAACCCTGGCGGCGACGAAAGCCACCTACGAGGCGCGTTTTCCGGGCAATCCGTTCGAGTACTGCTTTCTCAACGAATTTTTCGTAAGTAGGTGCTGTGAATTAGTTTAGGTTACGGTGATTTCGGCCCATAGGACGAGTTAATAAACCCTGGATGATATGGGAAAAAGTTGGGCATCAGTTTCAGCCCGGTTAACCCAAACCAATTACACTTGACTACTTATGCGTGTTGGGTTGGGTTTTTCCTTTGCAATTTGTAAATCGTACGCTTCAATATTGTTGTTGACGAAATCATCTACTCATCAACTCCCTTACTCACAAACTCAGCAAATGAGGCATCTCTTCCGCGCCGTTAGTGTATGTTGGGCCACTTCGCTTTGGGTAACCAGCTTCGTTCCGGCCGTCGCCCAGCCCGCCCAAGCCGTCCCGGCGGACCGTTCCGCCGTGGCTTCCTACGCCGAACCATCTCTCTCCCCGGACGGGTCGGAAATCGCTTTCGTTTCCGGCGGCGACATCTGGACCGCTCCGGCGGACGGCGGGGAAGCCCGGCTGCTGGTCTCGCACGCCGACCACGAATCGCGCCCGCTCTACTCGCCGGATGGTCGCCACCTGGCCTTTACCTCGTCCCGCACCGGCAACGGCGACGTGTACGTGATGGCCTTTGAGACGGGCGAACTGAAGCGGCTGACCTACGACGACGGCAGCGACGAACTGAACGCCTGGTCGCGCGACGGACGGATGGTCTACTTTTCGTCCACCAGCCGGGACATCTCCGGCATGAACGACGTGTTCCGGGTGAGCCTGGAAGGCGGTACGCCGGTGGCGGTCACCGCCGATCGCTACGCCAACGAATTTTTTGCCACTCCCTCGCCCGACGGAACCACCCTGGCCTTCGCGGCGCGGGGCATCGCTTCCCGGCAGTGGTGGCGAAACGGACGCAGCCACCTCGACGAGTCCGAAATATGGCTGCGGCGCGCGGGTTCCCGCGGCGCGGCGGCCACCTACGAGCGCGTGACCGAAGGGGGAGCGAAGGAACTGTGGCCCGGGTGGAGCGCGGACGCGAAGACGCTCTACTACGTGTCCGACCGCGGCGGCGCGCAAAACCTCTGGGCCCGTCCGCTGGCCGGCTCCGCCAGGCAACTCACCCAATTCAAGCGCGGCCGGGTGCTGTGGCCGTTCGTGGCCTACGACGGCCGGACCATTGTTTTCGAGCGCGATTTTCAGGTTTGGAAATACGACGTCGCCACTGGGCAGGCCACCCCGGTACCGATTGCGCGGCGCGGCGCTTCGGCCGGCCCGGCGGTTGAACACCTCCGGCTCACCAGCCAGTTCCGGGAGTTGGTGCTTTCTCCCGATGGCAAGAAGGTGGCGTTCGTCGCGCACGGCGAGGTGTTTGCGGCCTCGGCCAAGGATGGCGGCGACGCCGTGCGGATTACCAACACCGCGGCGGTCGAGTCGCAACCGGCCTGGTCGCCCGACAACCGCAGCCTGGCGTACGTTTCCGAACGCGACGGCGCGGCGCACCTTTTCCGGTACGATTTCACCACCCGCACCGAAACCCGCCTCACCAGCGGGGAAACGGATGATGCCTCGCCCGTCTTTTCCCCCGACGGCAAATCACTGGCCTTCGAGCGCAACGCCCGGGAACTGCGGGTGCTCACGCTGGCTTCCCAAAAGGAAAAACGGCTGGCCGAAGGCTACCTGGGACGGCCCCCTTTCGCTGCTTCGGGTTCCTTGACCTGGTCACCGGACGGCCAGTGGCTGGCCTTCGCGGCGTTCGGCACCAAAACCTTCCGCAACATTTCGGTCGTTGCCGCGGCCGGCGGGGAAAGCAAGCCGATCAGTTTTCTGGCCAACACCTTCGGGGGCAGCGTGCGTTGGAGTCCGGACGGAACGTTCATTCTCTTCGGCACCGCGCAGCGCACCGAAAACGCCCAGGTCGCCCGCGTGGACTTGGTTCCCCGTACCCCCCGCTTCCGGGAGGACCAGTTCCGCGACCTCTTTGACGAAGAAACGCCCAAGAACCTCCGTCCCGCCAATCCATCCCCGACGGAGAAACCGGCCAAACGCGCGAATGCCGCCCGCGATACCTTGGCGGGTTCGGCGAGCGGCGCGAAGAATCCGCCGGCCAAACCGACGCGGATTGCCTTCGAAGGAATTCAACAACGCCTGAGTCTGTTGCCCTTGGGCGTGGACGTGGACCAGCAAACCATCAGCCGCGACGGCAAACAGTTGCTGTTGACGGCCACGGCGGCCGGACAACAAAACCTCTACGTCTAATCGCTCGACGAGCTGGCCAAGGAGCAACCCGTTGCCAAGCAGTTGACGGCCACGGCCGGTGGCAAGAGCGACGCGCAGTTTTCTCCCGACGGAAAAGAGGTGTTTTACCTGGAACAGGGCCGCATCCAAACGGTTTCGGTGGAAGCGCGCCAGCCGAAACCCCTGGCCGTGACGGCGGAAATGGACGTGGATTTTGCCCAGGAAAAGCGGGAGGTTTTTCGCCAGGCCTGGGACATCCAGAACGAAGGCTTCTTCGACCCCGGTTTCAACGGCGTGGATTGGCCAGCCGTGCGCGCCACCTACGCGCCGCTCGTGGCCGGGGCGCGCACCCCGGACGAACTGCGCCGCCTGCTCAACCTGATGGTCGGCGAGTTGAACGCGTCCCACTCGGGGGTTTCGGGTCCGGGCGGCGCTGCCCAATTCACCACCGGCCGGATCGGACTGCGCTTTGACCCCGACGAGTACGAAAGCACCGGCAAGCTGCGGGTGACGGAAGTCCTGCCACTCAGTCCGGCCGCGCTGGCGGGCAATATCCAGCCCGGCGATTACCTGCTGGCGGTGGACGATACCCTCCTCGACGCCTGGACCAACCTGGACCAGTGCCTGGAAAACAAGGTCAACCGGCGGGTTTCGTTGGCGGTGAGCGCTTCGGCCGGCGGTGCTAACCGGCGCGAGGTGGTCGTACGGCCCGTGAACCAGGCGACGGAAAAGGGCTTGCTTTACAAGGAGTGGGTGCGGCAGCAGCGGGCGTACGTGGCCAAAGCCAGCGGTGGCCGCCTCGGCTACGTGCACATGTTCGATATGTCCGGGGAATCGCTGTCCGCGTTCTACCTCGACCTGGACGCGGAAAATCACGCGCGGGAAGGCGTGGTGGTGGACGTGCGCAACAACAACGGGGGCTTCGTCAACGTCTACGCCATCGACGTGCTGGCCCGGCGCGGCTACCTGACCATGACCCCCCGGGGACTGCCCGCCGCGCCGGCGCGCACCCAGCTGGGACAGCGGGCGCTCGAAGCCCCCACCATTCTGGTCACCAACCAGCATTCCCTCTCCGACGCCGAGGACTTCGCGGAAGGCTACCGGACCCTGAAACTCGGCAAGGTGGTGGGCGAACCCACGGCGGGCTGGATCATCTACACCTCCGGCACGCAACTCATTGATGGCTCCACGATCCGCGTTCCGTTCATCAAGATCACCGACAACGCGGGCAAATCCATGGAAATGGCTCCCCGTCCGGTTGACGTGGCCGTGTCGCGGCCCATCGGGGAGAGCTACACCGACCGGAACCGCCAACTGGAGGTGGCCGTGAAGGAACTGCTCCAACAGTTGGACGCCAAAGGATCGAAAAGCAGCGTTTCCGGGGGGAAGTGAGGGAAACCGTCACCAGCTGGTAAATCGTAACCCATAAACCGTCACTCAAGATTCAATCCTCATTATCCCCACCCTTTCTATTTCTACCCCCGTACGCTCCCGGCTGGCACCCACGCCCAGCGGGTTTCTGCACGCGGGCAACGCTTTTGGCTTCGTGCTTACCTGGCAGCTGGTGCGAAAACACCGGGGTACCCTGCACCTGCGCATCGACGACCTGGACACCGCCCGCGTCCGGCCCGCGTACGTAGCCGACATCTTCGATACGCTGGACTGGCTGGGAGTGGACTATGATTCCGGGCCGCGCAACGCCGAAGAGTTTGCGCAACGCTATTCCCAGCGTCATCGCTTACCGGGGTACGAAACCACCCTGGATCAACTGCGGAAAACCGGCCTGGTATACGCCTGCGATTGTTCCCGGGCCCGGGTGCTGGCAACATCCACCAATAACCTTTACGCTGGTACGTGCCGGGACAAACGACTGAACCTGGATCAACCCGGCGTGGCCTGGCGCGTCCGCGTGCCGGAAGACACCCACGTGACGTTCGAGGACGGAATGAGCGGGCCGCAGCGCATCCGGCTCGACCGCGTGATGGGCGATTTCGTGGTGCGCCGCCGCGACGGCATTCCGGCTTATCAGATTGCTTCCCTCACCGACGACCTGCACGACAACGTCAACCTGGTGGTGCGCGGAGCCGACCTGCTGCCTTCCACGGCGGCGCAGCTGTTCCTGGCCACGCACCTTCCCGCCAATCCCTTTCCGCAGACCATTTTTTGCCATCACCCGCTCCTCACCGATGCCGAAGGGCGCAAGCTCTCTAAATCGGCGGGAGCGAAGGCGTTGCGCACCCTGCGGGGCGAAGGGCCTTCCCCGGCGGACTTGTTCGGGCAGTGGACCGGTACGCTGGGCTACGCGCCTCGACGAAATGATTGAATGATTGTACTGAGTTATCCAAGCGATTGCCAGTTGGTTTCGGCTAGCTGTTGTAATCTGGTTTAATCCCTTCAATCATCCGAATCATCTGAATCCCAGTTCAGACGGGGTCGCCTAGACGGGGTCGCCTAGACGGGGTCGCCTAGACTTTGTCCGCTAACGGACGATGGTTGTCC
>JACMKY010000363.1 GCA_014379925.1 Cytophagales bacterium
GAGTTCGGCACCGTGGTTCTTCCCCTGTTCAACCAGCACTTCCCGATGCTGTTCCGCAGCCTGGTCTACACCAGTCTGACGCGAGCCCGGCAGCTGGCCCTCAGCCCACAGAACACGGCCAATCGCCAAACCGCCCGGCAGTTCCTGCTGACCCACGACGGAACCGGAATGGTCTGAAACCCCGACCCGTCGCTTCTGCCAGCCCAGCCGCCCCTTAAAAAGCACAGATCTACGCCATTTCTTACACCCGGTGCGACCAGCCGTAACGAAATGATAACCCAGTAGACACACTAGGGTCTTTCGGAAGAAATAAATTTGGGGAAGTTTCAACTTTTACCCCGTTCTTCCCATGAAAAAAGCATCCCTGCTGTTGCTGCCAGCGTTGCTCTGGCTGACCGCTTGCGACCAGCCAGCCGTTGAACCAACCCCCGTGACCACGTCCGCCGGTGCCCGCGTGGCGGCAGCACCTACCCGCGACGATCACTTGGCGCTGGGTAACCCCAGCGGAGCCACCGCTAGTTCCGTTTTCCCCACCAACTACCTGCTGGTCAAGCCGCAGTACAGCGGGTCGTACCACCAAGCAAAGGGAACGGCCAACTGGGTAAGCTGGCACCTGAGCCAGGCCTGGCTGGGCAGTACCAACCGGCAGGACAACTTCCGCCCGGACGCCTCGCTGCCCGCCGGGTGGTACCGGGTCACGCCGGCCGACTACGTTGGCAGCGGCTTCGACCGGGGCCACCTGTGTCCTTCGGGCGACCGCACCGGCACGGCCGGCGACAATTCCGCTACGTTTCTGATGACCAACATGGTGCCGCAGGCACCCAACAACAACCAACGGATCTGGGAGCAGTTGGAGAGTTACTGCCGGAGCCTGGCCAAGGCCGGCAACGAGTTGTACATCGTTGCCGGGCCGAGTGGTTCGGGCGGTTCGGGCAGCAACGGCGGTACGACGCGCACCCTGGCTTCCGGAAAGGTGACCGTACCCGCCTCGGTCTGGAAAGTGGTGGTCGTGCTGCCGGTGGGTTCGGGCGACCCGGGCCGGGTGAGCCCGTCCACGCGGGTGATCGCCGTTCGGATGCCCAACACCCAAAGCGTCAGCACGCGTGGCTGGGAGTACTACCGGACGAGCGTGGACGAACTGGAGCGGTTGACCGGCTACGATTTCCTCTCCCGCGTGCCGGTTTCCGTGCAGGCCGTGGTCGAAGCCCGGGTGGACGGCCAATCCCTCTGACCGTCCCGGAAGGGGCCCTCGACAATTCCGTTGGCTGACTTCTAACGGCTTAGCACCATCTTTCGGCTGGCTACGCTGGTGCCGTTGACGACCAGATGGTAGACGTAGGTGCCTGCGGTTAGGATTTGGGTAGAAATCTCTGTTTCACCCGGTCCTTGCTGGGTCAACTCCTGGCTGTGTACCTCCTGACCGGTTACCGAAAATATTTTCAGCTGGGCGGAAGTAGTGTTTTCCGGAAGGTAGTAGCGGATTATGGTGGACTTGCCGTAAGGATTAGGCTGATTCTGCCAAAGTTTAGCCGCTGAGGTTGATTCGGCCCCCGGACCAGGTTTGAACGACTGTTCAATCCGACTCACCTGGTTTTGCAGGGTGAGTATTTGTTGCTGCAAAGTAGCCAGCTGAGCGTCTTTTGCCTGAAGTTGCCCCTGTTGTTCCCGAACGGCGTTCACCAGCATGTAGGTCAGGGCATTGGCATCGAAGTCCAAATATTCCTCCTGCTTGCCGGTAGAATCCTGGTAAACAAACTTCCCGACCGTGTGAGGGGCGATCCGTTGCATTTCCTGAGCAACCACCCCTACGTATTTCTGGTCGGTAGGAAGGGTGGCCTTGCCATTGTAGCGGAACCACACGGGCCGGATCTGGTTGATGGTGGCCAACCCTTCTTTGTAGTCGGTGATTTCCTGCTTCAGCCGCTTATCGGCAGCGACGGTCCAACTCCCTCCGCCGGGCTTCGCCACTGTTCCGTTCACGTGCAGGTGATACGCCGGAGCGGGCGTCCGAATGCCCACCTTCGTGTCGGCACTCGACCCGTTTACGCCGTTGATTTGACCCAGTACCAAACTATTCGACGCGTTGACCTGGGCGCTAGAACCAATGGCGGCCGCATTCGTCAGGTTGTTGGCGCCGAAGCGCGTATGGGCGCCCAAAGTTGTATTGTAGGAGCCCGTCGCATTGCCGATGCCAGCCTGGTAACCCGTGAAGCTGTTAAAGCTGCCGACCGTGTTGTCGAAGCCGGCAAGACCGCCGGTAAAACTGTGCCCGACGTGGGTGTTTCCCGAGCCTCCCGGGCCCGAGAGGGAGTCGGCGTTGTAGTTCTGGGCGCAGGCCCAGTGAGAGGTTAGTAAACCGGCAAGCGCAGCCAGCAGTAATGAATTTGTTTTCATGGTTTTAATGAATTTTAGGGTGGTATGATAAAAACAGGAATCAACCCGCAGGTGCCGATGTCCGCCTCGCTCCGCCTCATTCACGTTCGAGATTCGGGTAGCAACTCCGGTATTGGTGAAGTAAATCAAAGGTTGAAGAAAGGCACCCCTCCATCCCCGGAAGGAGACTTCTACTCCGCGATTAAAGTCCCTTTCCGGGGATGGAGGGTAACCCGGCGTAATGGCCACGTTTTTTCTAACGCTTGTGCCTAGTAGTGACGGAAGCGCAGGCGGGTAATTACATTGTGAGCGGTTTTTCTTCCCATGGACTGTCCGGCTTCCACGGAAGGTTTGTAGTTAACGCCCGCGTAAAGGCGGGAGATCCCCGCTTCCTGGGCGGCGGCTTCGAAGCTCTGGTAATTCCTGACCGGGAAGCCCACGTCCTCGTAGGAACGGTCGGTGAAGGAAATAGTACTACCCAGTGCCTCACTCAGCGCCGTGGCCGCGGCCATGGCCAGGGACGCGTGGGCCGAAGGGTATTCCGGGTGGTTGGGGCTGATGATCCAGGATCGCCAGGTAGGTTGCTTGAAGTACCGGTGAATGTAGGTGACGGGACGGATCAGGTTGTGGGTGTATTTTGCTCGAAAGGCGGCAATGGAGGCGTCACTCATCGCAATGCTCATCTTGGCGTAGGCGACGGAGCTTTCCAACAGAGACAGCTTCCGCTGGGTGATCACCGCCCGTAAAATGGAACTCCAGTGTCCTTGCGCGGAGAAAAATTGTCCATTGGGGACATCCTCCCAGTAGCGGGCAATCCTTTCTTGCTCCTTGGTGAGTTGGTTGCTTACGTCGTATACTTCCTTTACCATGGCGTAAAAAGCGGAAGCCGGCGCGGTGGAGAAAACCGGTGGGGCCGGGGGAAGCACGTCGGCAATGCTGCCTTTCACGAAGGTGCGGTTGGTGCCCCAGTAGGGAAATTCCGCCGGGGTAAATGACGGTGGCGTAGGCTCCCAGAGGCCCTCGCCCACCGGAGCTACGTACGGCGGATGCACGGTAGCCGAACCACCGGTCCTGGCGTATTCCAAAACCGCCTGGGCAACGCTACGGCCGTAGTCGGTTCCGGCTTGAATGGCCGTCTGCGAATAGCCGGCGCGGGCGAACTGCTCGGCGTACACCGCTTCCAGGGAGTCAATGCGCGGGGTGTGGCCGGGAGTGCGGCCGTAGAAAGCCCGCAGCATGCTGGCCAAGGCCGCGTTGGCACTGGCGGACCAGCAAACGGTGGTGCCTTTGGGGGGAGCCGGCAGGGAAGCCAGGTCTTGGAGTTGCCCGCCCAGGGAACGGTAGCGGGGATCGCTGTGGACAATCGATTCGTACAGAGCGATACTGGAATAAGCAAAATGTATCCCCAGGAAAGGAGCTCCTACGTTCCGGGTAGTTCGGATGAGTTTGAATTGCAGCCCAAGCCAGTCGGCCAGGAGTTGTCCGCTCACGGGTCGGCTGGCTATCTGGCCGGGTTCCCAAGGAAAGGGAAGGTGATCACAGCCAGTCAGGAGCAGCGAGAGGGAAAAGAAGAAAATATTGAGGGAAATCAGAAGCTTTTTCACGTGGATAAGGGGTAAAAATGGATTGGTTAACGGAGAAAAACGGGTGGTAATTTGGGCTACTTCAGGTACGCAAATCGGGTAATCGCGGACAGCGATTGGGCCTTCGGAAATACGCCTTCTACTCACTGAGGGATCGCCGAGGCGTTGACATCTACCCATCAGTAGAGAGTCAGTCGGAAAGAGGATTTTCAGGGCTCGGTTCTACTGAGTAAGCATCATCGTCGGGTTGTTTGCTGGCGTGGGCGTCGGGCGGTTTCTTTACGGGTCTGGTGGATAACCTGGTCTTTTCATGGTGGAGTAGATTTTGATTCAGTTTAGATTTGGATTGTCGCGGTCCGCAAATCCTGGACAAAAGTAGGGGCACCCGTTTTGCGGGAGGAACACCGGTGTTTCAAAGGGAAACAGGTATGTTTCGTCGGCGGATTTTTTTGCAGAATTGGGTTAAAAACCGCAACCGGGGTGGTTGAGCCACCAGGCGGAAACCGGCGCGGGAAGGGCTGGCCGGGTCGGTCGAGGTGGCGTGACAAAAAGCAAGACCAGTAGAAATTCCCGTTTGCTTTGCTCAAAATCAATTCCCAGCTTTGTCCAACGGCTAGGCATCGTGTTTGCTTCACCCGGATTTGGTACACCAACCAGCAGCCGGCTGTCTGTTGGAATTACCGTTTCATCCTGGTTTCCCGGGGGGCGATTGCTCTGAGCGGCGGCGCGCATCCGTTTTTAACGACCTCTTTTTGCTTGATTGCCTCTTTCCATTCCCTTAAAAAGTCCTCCATGAAACGGATTGTTACGCTCTTGACCCTCCTCGCGGGTAGCCTGCTTACCGTTCCGGTTCAAGCCCAGCAGCACCGAATCGATAGCCTGGAAAGACGACTTGCCAACGCCCCGGCCGATACCAACCGGGTACTTTTACTGGCCCAGCTGTCTGACCAGTACCGGAGTTGGGGGAGTGATCCTCACCAGACCAAACGTTACGCGGAACAGTGCATGCAGCTGGCTTATCAACTCAACTATCCCTTTGGGAAAGGCAAGGCGCATAACGCGATGGGAAGCTATCATTACAACGGAAACCAGAATCCCGCCGCTCTCCAACACTATCAAAAGGCTTTGCAGTTTTATCAGCAGGCAGGCCGGAAAGTGGCATTGGCCCATATCCACGCGAACTTGGCCATGGTGATGGAAGATATGGGAAATTATACCCAAGCGATGGAAAACTACCTGAAGAGCACCCGGATTGCCGAGGAAATTGACAACAAGTTGATCATCGGCAACAATCTGCACTGCATTGGTACCCTTATGTTGAACCAAAAGAAGCACGAAGAAGCCCTCCGTTACCTCTTTCAGGCACTACCCATCCATCAACGTTTACAAGACCACAGAAGCAAGACGTTTACCCTCAATACCATCGGGGTAGTCTACCAGGAACGCAAGCAGTACGACCAGGCCCTGTACTACCTCAACCAGTCACTCCGACTTTCCGATTCCCTCGGCTTGCTCCGGGGAAAAGTAAACTGTTATAACAACCTGGGTATTGTGCATTTTTTCCGGCAACAGTACGAGGAGGCGCTTGGCTACTACCAGAAAGCGTTGGCGTTGGCCCAACCGCAAGGCTTCAACCAGTCGATGGCCATTGCGCTAGTCGGCATGGGAGAGGTATACCAGCACCGGGGCAATGCCCGCCAAGCCATTGTCTACTACCAAAGAGCCTTGCAACTGGCCCAAACTTACCAGCTGGTGCGCAATAAGCTGGACGCTCACCAAGGGCTGATGCAGGCATATGCCCGCTTGAGAAATTATGACCAGGCCTACCTTCACCAGTCAAAGCTGTTGGCCCTCAAGGATTCCCTGTTTACCAAGGAAAATGACCAGAAAATAGCCCAGCTGGAAGCCTCCTACGCGGTGGAGAAGAAACAAGCCGAAATTGCCCTCCTCCAAAAAGACCGCCAGCAGCAGATCTGGGTCCGCAATACCATCGTGGCCGGCTTGCTGGTTTCCTTGCTGGTCACCGCCCTGGCCGTCAACCGCCAACGCCTCAAGGTCCGCCAGAACCGCCTCCTCACCCGCAAAAGCCAGGAAGTAGCCGAAAAAAATGCGCAGCTGGAGCAGCAAGCCCGCGTGCTGGCTACCCAGGCCCAGCAGTTGAACGCCACCAACGGGCAATTGGCCCGCCAGTCCACCCAACTCGAAGCCCAGACCCATCGGCTCCAGCAACTCGACCAGGTGAAGTCCCGCTTCTTTACCAACATCTCCCACGAGTTCCGAACCCCCCTCACCCTCATCCTGGCCCCCCTGGAAAAGCTGCTCAGCGGCCGGGTGGATGCCCCTCAGATCCAGCGCCACTATCACCTCATCGATCGCCACGCCCGCCACCTGCTCCAACTCATCAACCAACTCCTGGATTTTGCCAAGCTCGAAGCCGGCTCCCTGAAAACCAACCCCGTCCGCGGCGACGTCAATCAACGGGTGAAAATAACCACCCTTTCCTTTGAATCGCTGGCCGAAAGCAAAAAGGTTCGGCTCAGTTTCTCCTCCCCCTACCAAAGCATTGAGGCCCGCTTTGATCCCGACACGCTCGACAAAATACTCAATAACCTGCTTTCCAATGCCTTCAAGTTTACCACCGCCGGCGGAAGGGTAACGGTAGCCCTGGCTTTGGCCCCCGATCCCCTCCTTCAGCGTCAGGGGGCGGAAAAGGGTTGGCTGCTGGAAATCAAGGTCAGCGATACCGGCATCGGCATCCCGGCCGATGAGCAGGATCGGGTTTTTGACCGCTTTTATCAAGTGGACGGTTCCCAGCCGAGGGGACAGCCCGGAACGGGCATCGGGCTGGCTTTGGTGCGGGAACTGGTAGAGCTCAACCGGGGAACGATTGCGGTGGGCAGCGAAGCCGGCCAGGGCACCCAATTTACCGTGCGGCTGCCCTTGGCCGAATGCCATTTTGAACTGAAGGCGGCCGGTGAAACCCCCGAAGCTTGGCCCCGCCGCGGGCAAGCAAGCCCCCGGGCCGAAGCCTCGGCCGAGCCGTTGGCCCCGCCGGCCGCGGGGCAGGGAAAAGAAAAGCATCCGCTGATGCTGGTGGTGGAAGACAACGAGGAGGTGCGCGGCTTGATCCGGGAATGTTTTCAGGCGGAGTTTCGGGTGATGGAAGCCGGCGACGGGGTGGGGGGCCTGAAAATGGCCCAAAAGGAAATTCCCGACCTCATCATCACCGACCGGATGATGCCCCATATGGATGGGGTAGCCCTGTGCCATCACCTGAAGACCGACGAGCGGACCAGCCACGTGCCGGTGATTATGCTCACGGCCAAAGCCTCGGAGGAGAGCAAAATCGAAGGCCTGGAAATGGGGGCCGACGATTACATTCTCAAGCCCTTCCGTTTGCAGGAGTTATCGGTGCGGGTGAAAAACCTGATTGCCCAACGCAAGCAATTGCGGGAGCGCTTCAGCCGGGAAGTGAAGCTGCAGCCCAAAGACATTGCCATCACCGCCGCCGATGAAGGGTTCCTCCACAAAGCCATTGGCCTCATCGAGGGCCACCTCTCCGACACGGACTTCAGCGTGGAGGGCTTCGCCCACGAAATCGGGATGAGCCGGGTGCAGTTACACCGGAAGCTAAAAGCGCTCACCGACCAATCCACCAGCGAGTTTGTGCGCACGATCCGCCTTAAACGAGCGGCTTCCCTCATTGAGCAGCGTTACGGCAACATCGCCGAGGTGATGTACGAAGTAGGCTTCACCAATGTCTCTTATTTTGCCAGCAGTTTCAAGAAGATCTTCGGGGTCAATCCCAGTGAGTATTACCAGCG
This sequence comes from Cytophagales bacterium, assembly GCA_014379925.1. GTDB lineage: Bacteria > Bacteroidota > Bacteroidia > Cytophagales > ES-bin-26 > ES-bin-26. The sequence continues at coordinate 7,781 of JACMKY010000363.1, forward strand.
GGAGATGGCCAAGGCAAATCCCCAACCCGTCGCCTAGCACCAACTTTGCCCAGCAGCGGCGTGAACGAACCAGGCCGGCCGGGGTTACGCGGCCGCGAACATCCGAAACGAGGCGGCAGGCAGTACCGCGTCACCCTCGGAGACGTACGCACGGCAACGGCCGACCGACGTTGGGGTAGTAGTCGGGGAATCCCTTGCGCTTTGGCGCTGGGCTATTTCAATGAAAGAACTATCTTCGTGGCAGTTGAGGCCATTGGCCGCCCGTCTTCAAGCGAAGAAGAATACGGTGCACGATCCGATGA
>JACMKY010000364.1 GCA_014379925.1 Cytophagales bacterium
CAAGCTGAATCAGGTGGCCGCCCAGCCGCCGGTTTCCGTCTTCACCATCCAGCAAGCCTTTCCTTCCTTGCCGTAGGACGTTGCCGGAGGAAAATCCAACCCGCGATCGACCAAAAGCAACGGCCGGTCGCGGGTTTCCATTCCGGAACCGTCGTCCAACTCCAGGCCCATCAACGTTGGGATACGGGAAGCCTGCCTTTTCGATATTGTGTACGGGGTGCCGCCAGCGGGCAGTGAAGCGTCCGGCAGCAGTTGACACTGGGGAAACATTGGTAGCATTGGGGTAAAGAAAAGGTAATGATTCGTTGATGCCTTTTCATTGAACGGTGGAAAGGGAATTTTCACCTTTAACCCGTTAAAAACAACCGATTCACTTCCAAAAACCTAAACCAACCCGTATGAACCCCATTCCCTACCTCAAGAAGTGGCGGCGCGTGGCCGCGACGCTGGCCGTGAGTATTGCCGCCTACGCACCGGCCGCCGCCCAGGACGAGTACAACACCCGGGGCAACGTGCTTATCGGAAGGGCCGTCCTGCCGGCGGCCACCTTCGCGCCGGGTCCCACCTCGGGGCAGTACCTCGGCCTCGGACCCATCAACAAACAACCGTTGCCGTTCGTCAACAAGCAGCCCGTGCAGGGATTCTCGGCCGTGCTCGACAACCAGGACGGCACCTACCTGGCCTTGTCCGACAATGGCTTCGGCAACATCGTCAACTCCGCCGACTACCACCTGCGGGTGTACACCATCCAGCCGCGTTTCGAGCGGAAAAAGGGCGGCAAAGGCGACGTAAAAGTACGGGGCTTCATCGAACTGAGCGACCCCGACAAAAAGATTCCGTTTGCCATCGTCAATCATTTCACTAAGAAACGGATCCTGACCGGGGCGGATTTCGACCTTGAATCCTTCCAGAAGACCGCCGACGGCACACTGTGGTTCGGTGACGAATTCGGTCCGTTCCTGATTCACACCGACGCCCAAGGCAAGGTGCTGGAAGCCCCGATCGCCCTCCCCGATTTTGACAACGAAGGGAAGGAAATCCGCGCGGCCCAGAATCCCTACAGCGAAGAAATCAGTGCGCTCCGCATCATGAACGCCGTGCGTACCCACGCCCGGATCAACAAAAACACCAAAACGCTCGTGATCTCGCCGTGGTTTCCGATGCTCGACGACGGCAATCCCGCCACGGCTTCCCCCGACCGGGCCAACCCCCCCGCCAATTCCGGCCTGGCCCGGGCATCGAGTGAAATCTTCAACGTCGCTTCCCTCAAGAGCGCCGGGTATCCGGTCGTGCCCTACACCATCAACGACACGGCTACCATGCGGGCGCTGATCCGATTGGGCGTGAATGGCATCATCTCCGACCGGCCCGATCTGCTGCGCGAGGTGGTGTTCGGCTACGACGGCAACCGGGACGGAAAACCGGATTTTGTGGACGCGGACGGCCTCATCGACGGGAAACTTTTTGACGCGCAAGGCCACCGGGGCAGCCGGGGGCTGCGCCCCGAAAACACCCTGCCCGCCATGGAAGCGGCGCTGGACAATCTGATGGCAACCCTGGAAACCGACTGCGGCATCACCAAGGACGGCGTTCCGGTGCTCGACCACGACCCTCACGTGGAGGCGGCCAAAGTGCGCCGGGCCGACGGACAACCGTACGTGTTCGAAACCGAAGCGTTCGTCAAAGACCTGACTGCCGCCGAAATCCAGTCCACCTTCATTGCCGACAAGCTGCTGCCGGGCTTCCTACCCGCCCAAACCAACGACCGTTCCCTGTCGCCGGTTGCCGTGGCGTTTGCGCTGGAAAACGGGTTGCCGGACCCCTACGTGCTGCCGACCCTGCAGCAACTGTTCGACTTCGTGGCCTTCTACGTGACCTATTACCAGTCCGGCCCCGGCAGCAACGAACCGGATGCCGAGGCGCGTTGGAAAAACGCGCAGCGCGTGCGTTTCAACGTTGAAACCAAGATCAACCCCCGCACCGACGCGGATGCCAAGGGCGACGTGTTTGCCGAGCGCACCGTGGACGCCGAAACCTTCGCCAAGGCCGTCGCCGACGTGATCGTGAAAAATAACCTGACGGATCGGGCCGACATCCAGAGCTTCGATTTCCGTACCTTGCTGATCACGCAGGAGAAGTACCCGCAAATTCGCACGGTGTACCTGTTCGGTGATTTCCCGAAAATCGGCAGTTCAAGCGACGGAACCAACCTGCAGGACCAGGATGGCCGGAACACCCCTTGGCTGGCGGGTCTGTACTGGCCCTACCGCACCACGGCGCTGAGCAACCCGTTCCGGGCCCGCACCAGCGGTGGCTTCGAAGGCATGGCCTACGACCGTTGGGCCAACCGCCTGCTCCCGCTCCTGGAGCAGCCCCTGGTGGGGAGCGATCCCAAAACCCTGCTCATCCACGCCTTCGACTTGGCGAAGAAGGCGTATACCGGAACCCGCTACCCTTACGTACTGGAAGCGCGCGGGGCGGCCATCGGGGAATTTACGCTATTCAGTCCCCAACGCGGAGTTATCATCGAACGGGATGGCTCGCAGGGAAACCTGCAAGGCTTCAAAACGATCCAGGAAGTGGAACTGGGCGAGGCCGGCAAACCCGTCGGCAAACGGTTGGCCGTCGATCTGGTCAACATCCAGGACCGCGCCCGGATCTCCGAGCCGGGTTTGCCGGGCGATGTCGGCCTCGGCGAAACCTTCGCCTTTCCATTCACGACCATTGAAAGCGTGGTGGTGCTGGACGAGAAACGCATCGGGGTGGTCAACGACAACAACTTTCCCTTCAGCGTGGGCCGCCACGTGGGCGACACGCTGCC
>JACMKY010000365.1 GCA_014379925.1 Cytophagales bacterium
AGCCCCGCGTTGGCCGCCATGCTTGGCAGCACCCTGCTGGTGGCTTCTTCGGCCGGGCCCGGCGGGCCCGCCGATTTCCAAGCCGCGGTGCAGGCCGACCTGCAAGCCATTTACGACACGCCCACCGGCCAACGCTTACTGGAGTCGCTGCACGCTTCGGGCAAGAAGATATTCATTAACTACGGAGAGAAAAATAGCGCTGAGTTTCCATTCGGCAACTGGCCGCCTGCTTTTTATCAGACGGATGGCGTAACGCCGGGCTCCGGCATGGCGCTTAAAATAGCCTACAACCCGGTGCAAGAGGACGTGGGCAGAAAAGAGTGGAACAAGCGCCCCCCGGCAATCGGATTGGCGCACGAGTTGATACACGCCGAGCAGGCCGCCTACGGCCGGATGCGCAGAGGCACCACCGCCAATTCCGTCGGCCGCGATGCCGACGGCCCGGTGGAGCCGGCGCAAGCGCACGAATTTGAGTTGGAAACGATTGGCATTCCGCCCCACGACCAATACCCTTTTTCTGAGAATAGAATCCGGGCGGAATGGAATCCTCCCCAAGTCGTTCGGCGCCATTATTAGGGCACCCGGAACACAACTTATCTGAAAGAATCATGACCTCCCCTGACCAAATTGCCAGCGAGACGTTGCGGGCCGAAAATGCCGACTGCTCCCTGGCCGTAACCTTGGAGTTTGCCGTGGATGCCCTGCACCTGCGGTACCAGGCGCGCAACCGCGGAACGCTCCCCATTTACTTGCTGAACCGACTATGGAACACCATTCGGCGCGATTCGGGCACCGACGGGCAAGTGTTCGAAACCCTGCCTGATTTGGCCACCGTTCAAGTTGACTCAACCGAAGTGGTGGTCAGCAAATCCGTGGTCGATGTGCCGTATTTGATGCTGGTGGAGGTGCGCCAAATTCCGTGCATGACGCGGGTGGCCCCGGGCGAGAGCTACGAGGAAACCGTCCGCCTGCCGCTGCCGCTCATGCCGTACACCGTTTACGAACGCGCGGCTTCGCACGGCCCCTCCGTGTCCCGAAGTTTGCGTTTTGAACTGGGGTACATTCAGGGTTCGGAGCGGGTGGAACGAATGGTGGAGCCCGTTGCCACGCCGACAGACGAGGCGTTTTACATCGACGCGTTTCCGGCCCAAGACCAGGGAATTATTGGGGTAGGTCCTTTTCAGGAGGCCGTGCCCGTGATTAATCAACACATTACCCGCCCCACAAAACCGGCGAGTACTGGCGAGTGGACCCCGTGGGGCTAGCCCGCGCCCGCTGGTCTTCCACCCATGAACGAAACCCTGCACGCCGAAACCAACGATTGCGCACTCACCGTGACGGCCGGCCGCTCTACAACGGACGTACTGCGTTTGCATTACCGTATTGACAACCCATCTCCGTTTCCGCTGTACGTGTGTAACCTGTTTTGGGAAAACACCCGGATGGATGCGGCTACGCAGCAAGAGGAACTAGAAATACAGCCCCAATTGGCGCATGTACAGGTCACGAATAACGGCGTGCAGGTGGCCATGCGGGTGATTGATTTACCCGTTTCCGATGGAATCAAGATATTTTTCATCCCTTGTCTAACCCGGATAGTTCCTAATCACGTGTACGAGGCGGACCTCGAGTTGCCACTGCCCCTTGTTCCTTATGCAGCGCTTAATGGCAACACCGACCAATCTTCACTCGCCTATCAGGCGCTTACGGTCGAGGCAGGGTATTTTTTAGGTACCGAGCAACTTGAGCGCTACATCAATGAAGTAGCCACTACCGACGGCGTTGCCTACGCACTGGAACCATTTGCTTCTAAAAGCCAAACCATTCTTTCGGTGGGGCCATTCCATGACCTCGTTGCAGTAAGTAACAAGCCGAGCAAGGTGGAACTCTGGGATTAAATAGCTATCCCCGGTACCAATTAATCATGACCTCTCCTAATCAAATTGCCAACGAGTCTTTGACATCCCAAAGCGCGGACTGCACGCTAACCGTGACATTCACTCATTCAGTACCGGATGTGTTGCGCTTGATTTATTCCGTTCATAATCATGGAACCTCTGCCCTGTACCTGTGCAACCAACTGTATTCGGTGCCCGAGGAAAATTCATCAACTACTCAAAGAGCAATCGCGGTACTGCCTAATTTAGTGCACGTACAGGTGGTTGATGAAGGCGTAAAGGTGGAAAAATCCATCACGAACCTGTCGTTTCACGATGGCGTGTCTGTATTGGATATCCCGTGTTTAACCCGTTTGGAGCCGGGCCAAGACCATGAACAAGCACTGGATTTGTCACTGCCTCTTGTGCCGTACAAAGTGCACAGTTCCCGCCCGTCGCCTTTACCGCCAGCGCCCCTACCGCTGCTGTTTGAGCTAGGGTACTTCATTGACTCTCGAGAATTGCAACCTTTTGTACGTGAAGTAAAAACTGTTGCGGGAAGTGCGTACTGCTTAGAGCCATTCATGGCTGGGAAGCAGCAACTCATTGCGGTGGGCCCCTTTCACCAACACGTGCCGACTGTTAATGGCGCTGGAAACGGGTTGAAGCAAATGGTCAGCGACGCGGCATGGACGCCTTGGGGTTGACGGTGCGACCAAAAAAGAAAGGCTGTTCCATGCTTAACAAAGAAGAAGCCCGAGAAATAGCCCTGGTGACCATTGCCGAGTCGGCCCGGAAAACCGGATACGACTTGATTATCATGGAAAAAGCCATAGTCGAAAAAGAGTTTGCCTGGGTGTTTCCCTTCAATACCCGGGAATACATCGAAACAGGAAATATCAAGAAGATGACCGTTGGAAATGGCCCCGTGGTGGTGAACCGCCGCACGGGGGCCGTGGTCGTGGCGCCGCCCATGCCCATCGAGCACTTCCTGGCGCAGTACGAGGCCGACCTCAACGCTTCGAACTGAGGTTCCTTCGGCCCGGCGGGGGCCCCGCGAAACCATCGCCTTCGCCGCCGGCCACTGCGTGTTCTACGGCGAGGAGTTCAAGAGCGGCTGGATGGACGCGGGCGCTTACGTCTGCCGCCTGCGCATCGCCGCCACGGCCTTCGAGCTGCGGGCCGGCGGCCCGGCCGCCTCGCTGGCCAGAGCCCTGGCCCTGGGTGTGAAGGAAACGGTTGTCATCGAAGCAGACGTTACGAAGGCTTACTGGATTCGAATTGCACACCCGACCGCATTATCTGGTGACGGTTGCTCACTTTTTTACGGTCGTAGCTCCTCGCTGGAATGGCCCGCGTTGGCCCTGTGCCTGCTCCTGCAAACGGTGGCCGATGCCGCGGCTGGCGGGCAGGCCAAAGGCTTCGGGGGCCAGGTACTTGCCGCGGTTTTCGCGCTCCTTGGCTTCCTCTACTGGAATGCGATGGGCGTCGGCCCATTTGTCGTGCCGGATGCCCGTCACCTGCCAGCTCACCTCGCCGCCGGCCGTGCCGCCCGCGATGCGGAATTTCTTGCCCGCCACTTTTTCTTTGACAAACAGCGGCATGAACGCCCCCAGGCTGGTGAGCTGGTAGCGGAAGTCCCGGTTGAGCGTTTCAAACCAGTCCGGCAGCTGCACCGTGGCCTCGCCGCGGGCATCGAGCGTGAGGTTGCCGTTGTAGACGTTCATCATGTCCGGGCTTTCCACGAAGGAGTGGGACAGGTATTTGTTCTCCGGGTCGAGGGGGTGGTCAATTTTGAACGAACCGCCCGACTTGGCGAGGCTGCCTTGCACAGTGACGGGTCCGATAAAGCGGGCGGCGTACCCCCCAGAAGTGCAGCCCACTTCCAATGCTTCATAAATAAGCGAATTGGCAGTGGAAGAAATATTGAGAGCAGTAGTGTTTCCGTAGCTGTCTATTCGTGCAGCGCCTGGGGCTAAAGACGTGAAATCCGTAGTGGAGGAACCCGTGCTCATGACAATCAAACCTTTAGAAACCGAAACAAAGCCCGGAAGGCTGCTCTCAGAATCGGAAACCACCAGACCTTGGGGGCTTGTGTGATCAATGAGCATG
>JACMKY010000366.1 GCA_014379925.1 Cytophagales bacterium
GCAGCCTTCGTCCAGGGCTCGCACCAAGTCCGCTTCCCGGATGATGCCGCCCCGGCTGGTGTTGATGAGCAGGGAAGTGCACTTCATCAGACGGATTTTTTCGTAGTCCAGAAGCCCGGCGGTGTAGTCGGTGAGGGGAGCGTGAACGGAAACCACGTCGGAACTGGCCAACAGGGCGTCCAATTCCAGTCTTTCGTACGGGGCGTCGCGGTTCTGGCCCGAGGTCGAGAAGTACGCGACCCGCATTCCGAAGGCTTCTGCGATTTCGGCCACCCGTCTCCCGATATTCCCGAGGCCGATGATTCCCAGTTGTTTGCCTTGCAATTGCCAGAAGGGCCGGCCCAGGTGCGTGAAGATCGGGCTGCGGGCGTAGGCACCCGACTTCACGTACGCATCGTAGTAGCCAGGCTGGTTGAGCAGCGTGAGAATCAGCGTGAAGGTGACTTGCGCCACGCTCGGGGTGGAGTAATCCACCACGTTCTTAACGGCGATGCCTTTTCCGGCCGCGTATTCCCGGTCCACGTTGTTGATACCCGTCGCGGCCACGCAAATCAACCTCAGCTTTGGGGCGGCGTCCATCGCCGCCGGATGGATGACTACCTTGTTGGTAATGAGGATTTCCGCTTCGCGCACCCGCTCCGGCAACTGCGTTGGGGAGGTGGTTTCGTAGGCTTCCCACTCACCCAACTGCCGCAACCGGTCGAAGTTAGGAACTTCCCCTACCGTGGCCGCGTCCAGAAAAATGATCTTCATGCACTGATATCTTTTAGCAATCCGCAGTCAGGCACCCCGCTTGAGGCCGGCAAAATAGGAAAAAATACGTACCCGGCAATCTTCGGGACGGCTGACGGCAGCGCCATCCTTGGCTTGGCCGTACCCAAAAGCGGTGGAAAACGATTCGGTTGATGGTTGATTGTTCAAGCGCGCAGGAGGAATGCCGCCCACTGCAAACAACCGATACTCCTCGTTTATTTGATTATTTGATCGGTAAGTTTTCACGCTACTTACAAACTTACGGCTGGTTATTGTCCACTGCCCGCCGCCAGGTAGTTGCCGATTCCCACCAGCACTGTCGAGAGGATGACCGTCCCGATGCCGAGGGTGATCAGGCGCATTGTTCGCTTGCTGGAGCCTTTCCATTCGTTGAAGTAAAGCCCCCAGCCGTTGCTGAAAATGATGATGAAGGCCATGTGAAGCGTCCAGCTGGAGAAATCGTACTGGCCCATCTGGGTGGTTCCCATGCCGTAGAACATAAATTGGAGGTACCAGATGACGCCCGCCAGGGAGGAAAAGAAGTAGTTGTTGGGAAGCGGCGACGTGCGGCCGTTGATGTAGTCGCCGGCGGATTGGTTGCGAATGTTGAGAATGACGCACCAGATAAAGTTGGTGGTAAGCCCTCCGGCCAGCACGACCACCAGCACCGCCCCCTGCTGCCACAACGCCGGGACGCCCTGCGCGACGGCCATTGCCGCGATGGGCTTGCCCGCGGCGATGCCAAAGGCCATGCACGCACTGAGGATGCCCGAGAAAACCGCCACTCCGAAACCTTTCCGGAAATCGAATTCCTTGATGTTTTCCCGCTTCACTTCCTCGGGCATTTCCTTTTCCTTTACCATGCCCGCCCAGCCGCAGAGGCCAATGCCGATCAAACAGACCAGTACCCCGGCGAAAATGGTTCGTCCGGAGGGTTGCGACCACAACGTAATGAACGTCCCTTCGTAAAGGGGAGGAAGGACGGTGCCAAAGGCAGCGCAGAATCCCAGGGCAATCGCCATGCCGAGCGACATGCCCAGGTAGCGCATTGTAAGGCCGAACGTAAGCCCACCGATGCCCCAGAGCGCCCCCATCAGGTAAGTCCAGAACAGGCTTTCGGCGGGCGTCTTGGACAAGATGGAACGCAGGCCCGGCACCGTCAGCACGGCCACCAGCCAGGGCGCGACCAGCCAGGAAAACACGCCGCCTACCAGCCAGTAGCTTTCCCAGGACCAGCCCCTTACCCGCTTGTAGGGGATGTAGAAGCTGCCCGAGGCAAATCCGCCGACTGCGTGCAGGAAAATACCTAGTAAAGCACCCATGGTTTCTCGTTGATCGTATTCTCGTTGATCGTGTTCTTGTTGATCGTGTTCTCGTTGATCGTGTTCTCGTTGATCGTGTTCTTGTTGATCGTGCGTAAGGCTTACCAAGGTAGCCGGAAAATTTTCGTTTTGCCATCCTGTGCTGTCCTGCCGGGAAAAGCGGCCGCAGAAATGCCATTGGCGGCAACGGAGAATTTTTCCCGGCTGGTTGCGCCGCGCAATAACTGCCCGCTCCGGCCCAGCCGGGCTTTGTCGATCAACACCCGCGTTACCGATCGGAAATACTGACCGGGTTTTTCGCCGATATTCATTCACTACAAATTATTTTTCTTTATTTAGATAAATTAATGTGGATTTGAGATGAAGAACTTGAATATTTACGTAATCCCTTACATAAACTAAAATCCAGCCATGAATTTAATGGATCAATTGGGCCCGCTGGCCGTGGGAAGCCGCTTGAAACGCCTGAGTGACACCTTTATGCGCCAGGCTTCGGCCGTCTACCGGGCGTTTGACCTGGATTTTGAGCCGAAGTGGTTTACGGTATTTTACCCGTTGGCCGAACGGTCGCCCCTGAGCATCACCGAAATTGCCGAGCAACTGGGATTTTCTCATCCTGCCATCATCCAATTGGCCAACGAGTTGGAGCAGAAAGGGCTGGTTCGCTCGGAGAAATCCGGGGGAGACAGCCGGAAACGGATGCTGGTGTTGACTGACCAGGGAAAGGCCATGCTACCCGACCTGCAGCGATTGTGGCAAACGATCCGGGAAGTGAATACCCAACTCATCCAGAGCCAGCGGCACAACCTGATTTTTGCCGTGGAAGAAATGGAAGCCGTCCTGACCCAGAAGGACTACCTGACCCGCTTTACGGAATACCACGAGGCCCGGCAGGCGGAGGAAGTGGAAATCCTGGAGTACGATCCCCGGTACCGCGACGACTTCAAACGCCTGAACCTGGAGTGGATCGGGCAATACTTCAACGTGGACCCGCCCGACCGGGCATTGCTAGAAAATCCCGAAGGCTACGTGCTGGAAGGCGGCGGGTACGTTTTCTTTGCCCGTTACGGGGGAGAAATCGTTGGTACCTGCGCCCTGCTCAAGCAGAGCAGCGTGGTGTATGAACTCACCAAGATGGCGGTTACCCCGAAAGTGCAGGGAAGACAAATCGGCAAAAAGCTGTGTACCCACACCCTGGAAAAAGCCCGCCAGGTGGGAGCCAAGCGGGTTTGTCTGCAAGCCAATACCCGGCTGACGGCGGCCATCGAGTTGTACCGGAAGGTGGGATTTTACAAGGTGGAAATGGCCGGCTCGCCTTACCAGCAGGCCGACGTCCGGATGCAGATTGATTTGTGATTAATCGGGCATCGCTCAGCCCATCACGCCCGAAAACACGTCTTCCAGTTTGGCCGCTGACCGTACCTGGATGGTGTAGCCCGCCAGGTTTAACCCTTTGGTGTTGTATTTGGAGATCCAGATTTCCTTGAAGCCCAGTTTCTCCGCCTCCGAAATGCGGTTTTCGATCCGGTTCACCGCCCGGACCTCCCCCCCCAATCCCACTTCCGCCGCGAAGCACACCGAATTACGGATGCTGACGTCGTCGTAGGAGGAGACGATGGAAGCGCACACGGCGAGGTCAATGGCCGGGTCCTCTACCTTCAGGCCGCCGGCAATGTTGAGAAAAACGTCCTGCGTTCCCAGGCGGAAACCGCCGCGCTTTTCGAGCACCGCCAGCAGCATGTTGAGTCGCTTGGCATCAAAGCCGGTGCTGCTCCGTTGCGGCGTACCGTAGTTGGCCACGCTCACCAGCGACTGAATTTCGATCAGCAACGGGCGGTTGCCTTCCAGCATCGCCCCGATGGTGATGCCGCTCAGGGCTTCTTCCCGTTGCGAAATCAGAATTTCCGACGGATTGCTCACTTCGCGCAGCCCGGAGCCCACCATTTCGTAGATGCCCAGTTCGGACGTGGAACCGAAGCGGTTCTTGGTGGTTCGCAGAATGCGATAGGCCAGGTGGCGGTCGCCCTCGAACTGCAGCACGGTGTCGACCATGTGTTCCAGCACTTTCGGTCCGGCCAGCGTGCCCTCCTTGGTGATGTGCCCGATCAGGAAAACCGGCGTGCCGCTTTCCTTGGCGTATTTGAGCAACTCCGCCGTGCATTCGCGCACTTGCGACACGCTGCCGGCCGCTGATTCGATGTAGGTGGATTGCAAGGTTTGAATGGAGTCGATCACCAGCAGGTCCGGCTCGAACGATTCGATTTGCTTGAAGATGTTCTGGGTGGTGGTTTCGGTCAGGATGAAGCAGTTTTCCCCGCCGATCCCCAACCGCTCGGCCCGCATCTTGATCTGCTGTTCGCTTTCCTCTCCCGACACGTAGAGCACCTTCCGGCCGTCCAGTTGCAGCGCGATTTGCAGCATCAGCGTGGACTTGCCGATGCCCGGCTCTCCACCCACCAGCACCAGCGAACCGGGTACGATGCCGCCGCCCAGCACGCGGTTCAGTTCGGCGTCGCGCGTGAGAATGCGGTGTTGATCCTGGTAGGTAATCTCGGGGAGCGCCTTGGGCCGGGCGGTCGTTTTCTGGGCCGTGTCCACGCGCCACGTTCCTTTTTCCTTTTCTTCCTTCTGGATGAGTTCTTCCACGAAGGTGTTCCACTCGCCGCAGGAAGGGCAGCGTCCCAACCACTTCGGGGATTGGTGCCCGCAGGTCTGACAGAGATAAGCACTCCGGACTTTTGCCATAAAGGGTTAAAATAGGGAATAATCAAGCGCCAACCAAGGGCTGAAAACCGCCCTAAAACGGACAAACAATACACGCGAACGATTTTTCATACTTGGCGGGCGTTGGTTGCAAAGTATCCTATATTTTTGCCAAGATGAGTTTATGAGTGGGTAAACGTTTGAATAAGGTCATTCCAGGCGTACAGCAAACGTTTACCCACCCATCGATTCCAGAGATCGATGCTACTCATCAACCCACTTGCTCCTAAACTCCTAAACTCATAAACTCATAAACTCCCTTACTCCCTATCCGTATGAAAACAATTATTCTGGCTTCGTGGGTGAGCCTCGGGTTGCTTTTTTTTGAATCGGCGAAGGCCCAGCTGAGACTTCACGTGGGTGCCACGTCGGCGTTAAACGCTTCCTTCGTCCTCGATGAAGGGTTGTCCAAGGACCCGCGCTACAATTCCACGATGACGTACAAGTTCGCGCCGGTGGGTTTGGCCGTGGGCCTGGACCTCACGCCCAGTTTCGGCCTCAGTCTGGAATCCATTTACGCCCGCCAGGGGCAGGTTTTCGAAATCATCGGGCAGGTGAACAACGTGGCAACGCAGGTGGGCGAGCGAAACATCAGCCTGAATTACTTGCAACTTCCTTTCCTGCTGAATTTCCTGGGCCGCAGCGATGCCCGCACCCGGGCCAATTTCATGGTCGGACCGCAGTTTTCGTTTCTGACCAAGGGAGTGGAAACCTACCAGCAGACGCAAACCGCCACTTTTACCCTGCCCGAAGGGGCGGAACTGCCCGACGGAGCAACCAATTACAATGCCCAAACCCGCACGTATACGCTGGCGGCCAACACCCAAACCATTGCCAGTACCGAAAATACCAACCCGAACAATCCGATCGAAAGTTTCAAACAAGCCCAGTTTGGACTGGCCGCCGCCCTCGGTTTGAACGTAGACCTCGGCCGTTTCATCTATTTATCGGGCCAAATCCGGGCGAACTACAGCATCACGGACATGCGGAACGAAGCGTTTGTCCAACAGATCCGGAATGGCAACACCGGCGACATTTTTGGCAGGAGAGCCAACTTGCTGGTGGGCGTGCAGTTGGGCGTGCACGTGATGTTCGGTGGCACGCGGTTTAACGACCAGATGCGGGTGAAGTGATGCGGTTGCCCAGTTGATTTTTTGACCGCTCCTGGTTTACCGGCGTACTGGCTGAACGCCCGGATCAACACTTTCCATTGTCCGGTTGCTTTCAAGTTTATTTTCCTTTTTCTTCGTGGGATCGGAAACCAAGTCCAACCACGCCCGGATGATTGCCCGAAATCCCGACGATGAACTTCGGCCAGCAACCGTCGGATACCAAACGCTGATCGCCGGAAAAGCAAACGCCAAACGAAGCAATGCAACCCCACCCCATCCGCACGACCATTGTTGGCTCCCTGCCCTTTCCGGGCTGGCTGGAGTTCGCCGCCCAAAACCTGGACCAGCTCGGTCCCGCCGACGTGAACGAAATGATCGACGATGCCGTGACTGCCGCCATCCACGACCAGGTAGCCGCCGGACTGGACGTGATTACCGACGGCGAACAGACGCGGCTCGACTTCAACCTGTCCTTCTACGGCTTCATCCAGGGAATTCAACCCAACCACGCCGAAACGCGCAAGTGGGGACCGCCCGCCCACGACCAACGCGGCAAGCACACCATTACCGAACCCCTCACCGCTCCCCGGGGGCTGGGGGTAGTCGAAGAATACCAGCGGCTCCGGCGCCTCGCTCCGGCGGGTCCAGCCCTGAAGGCTTCCGTGCCGGGACCGTACACGCTGGCGGGGCGGTTGCTGTTTAATGCCACCTACCCAGACCGCTGGGAAATCACCGAGGCCATTCTACCCCTCGTGCGCCAGGAACTCGAAAACCTGGTGGCCGCGGGTTGCCGGGAAATTACGGTGGACGAGCCTTCCATGTCGTGTTACGCCTACCGGGAAGACACCCGGCGTTTCGTGGATATTTTTAACCGCACGGTAAAACCCGTCGTGGGCCGGGCGCGCCTTTCCATGCACCTCTGCTTCGGCAACTACAAGGGGCGCTCGGTGGGCCGGAAGACCGTCGCGCCGATGCTGCCCGATTTCCTTGACCTGACCGTCGATGAGCTTCATCCCGAGATGACCATTCTCAACTTCGCCGACGTTCACCTCATGGAACGGTTCGCCGAGAAGATGGACGTCAGCGTGGGCGTGGTGGATGTGAAGAGCTACTACATTGAAACCGTGGACGACATCACGGAGCGGATCGGGCGATGCCTGAAATACGTGCCGGCCGAGAAATTGTCGGTTGCTCCCGACTGCGGCTTGTCCCAGACTGCCCGCTGGGCGGCCCGCCAAAAGCTGAAAGCGATGTGCGACGGCGCTAAGAAGTTGCGCGATGGTCTATAAATTATTGCGCGCCGAACCAGACGGCACCAACTGCTCGCCAAGCATTCAGTAAAATCCAACCGCGTGACCCTCATCCCCGCCTGGCAGAAAGACGACGCGTTGCTGGCCGACATCCGCCGCTCGGCCTCCGAAACGCGCGGTTTCCGGCTGTGGTGGCTGGGGCAAAGTGGTTTTCTGCTCCAGTGGCAAGGCAAGCACGTACTGTTCGACCCGTACCTGTCCGATTCGCTCACGGCCAAGTACGCCAACACCGATAAGCCCCACGTTCGCCTGAGCGAACGGGTAATTGACCCGGCCCGGTTGGATATGATTGACATCGTAACTTCCAGCCACAACCATACCGACCACCTCGACGGCGAAACCCTCCGGCCGCTCCGGCGAGCCAATCCGCGGCTGCAGTTCCTGATTCCCGAAGCCAACCGCACCTTCGTCAGTGAACGCACGCAGTGGGCGCCCGATTTTCCGCTGGGCATCTCCGATGGGCAACGCGTGGAGATGGAAGGCTTCGTTTTCGAAGGCGTGCCCGCGGCGCACAACACCATCGAGCGCGACGAGAACGGTCACGCCAAATACCTCGGGCTGGTGGTTTCGTGCGGATCGTATAGGGTCTATCATTCCGGCGATACGCTCTGGTACGAGGGAATGATTGAAACCCTGCGGCCCTTCGGCGTGGACGTGGCCTTGTTGCCCATCAACGGCAACCGACCCGAACGGGGGGTAGCCGGGAATCTCAACTACGAAGAAGCGGCTCGGCTGGGCAAGGCCATCGGAGCCCGGCTGACCATTCCGCACCACTACCACCTGTTCGCTTTCAACACGGAAGACCCGCAAAACTTCGCGCGGGCTGCCCGCCAGCAAGGGATCGCGTACCGCGTGCTGGCGCACGGTGAAAAATTACCGGTCGGGATGGAAGGGTAGGAAAATACCGTCGTCGGTGAACAGGAAACACCCGGGTGCGTAAAGAATTGGCTGCGCGGGGTTATCGGCTGCCTTCCAGGCACAACGAAGCGGCGCCGACCATGCCCGCGTTGTTGCCCAGCACTGCCAGCCGGATGTCGAGGGAGTCGGTGTAATAGGGGGGAAGGAACCGGTGCAGTACTTCGATCAGGCTCGGGCGCACGTGTTCAAACACCTTGGAAACGCCCCCACCCACCACAATGGTGTTAATGTCCAGCAGGCGAATGGTGGAAACGAGGCCCTCGCCGAGAATGGTTCCCACCCGCGCGAACACCTGCGTGGCCAGCGGATCGTTCCGCCGCGCCGCGTCTTCCACGTCTTCGGCGTTCAGCGCTGGGGCATTGGAGAGCACGGAGTGCCCCGGATAGGTGGCCAGCATGGCCGTCGCCATTTCCACGATTCCCTTCTTGCCGATGTTGTCTTCCAGCAGGCGGCCGTTGCCGGTCATGATGTGGCCGATTTCCATTCCGTTGCCCCGCCCGCCCATCAGCAATTTCCCTTTGATGATGGCCGCCCCGCCCACGCCGGTTCCCAGCGTGATGAAGAGGAGGTCGTCGGGCAGGAGCTGGCCGGAAAAATGGTACTCCCCCAGGGCCGCGGCTTTGGCGTCGTTTTCGAGGAAGAAGTCAACGCCGTCGAAGGTCTGGGTCAGGATTTTATGAAGCTTTACTCCGTTGAGTTCCGTCAGGTTGGGAAGGTCGATGGTGGTTCGGCGCTTGTGGCTCAGGGTGCCGGGAATGCCGATGCCCACCTTCTTCACGGCCGGGTTCTGTTGGAGCAGCGAACCAATCATCCGCGTGAATTTTTCTACGAACTGACCGCCCGCCCGCAGTTCACCGGTAGAAAACTTCTGACGCGATACCAAGGCACCGTCCGCCTTGACCAGACCCACCTTCACGTTGGTGCCGCCAACGTCAATTCCCAGAAAATATTCTTCCATACGGTACAAAGAGCAACGACCGGATTTTTTTACGAATGATTGGGTAGAATTTAAACGGGGCGGCCAGTCTTTTAACCCCCTGACTCACTGCCTCTCCGTTGCGTCCGCGGTAACCGTGGCTCGGATGGGGTTACCAAAAACCATTCACGAATTTGCTTTCAACGCCGGGGCAAGCTACTTCTTTTGCGGGGAACAAAAAAGCCCGCCCTCCGGGGGTAGACGATGGTACTTTTCGGGATGGATCACCTGGGTACGCCATCCAACCCCGGCGTCGGCCAGGGTGATCCGAGGCGGAAAGAAAAAACAAAATTTTTTGTAAAAACACTGATTAACCGTTAAGATTGTACACTTTGCAAGCAGCATTGAAAGGTTCCCGATCGGGCAAAAGCCCGATCCTCCGTACCAAACCCACCTACCTACGTTTTTTCTATGTCAACCCAAGTGGACAGCGCCGTAAAGGAGTATTTCCCCGGAATTCAAAAGATCACCTACGAAGGACGCGAATCCAACCATCCGTTTGCTTTCAAGTTCTACCAGGCCGACCGCGTCGTGGCGGGAAAACCGATGAAGGACCATTTCCGGTTTGCCGTTGCCTACTGGCACTCTTTCGTGGGCAACGGCGGCGATCCGTTCGGCCCCGGTACCCGCATTTTTCCCTGGGCCCACAACACCAATCCCATTGGGTTGGCCAAGGAAAGAATGGACGCTGCCTTTGAGTTCATTGCCAAACTAGGCGCGGAATACTACTGTTTCCACGACTTCGACGTGGTGGACGAGGGAAAATCCGTGCTCGAATCGGAGCGCAACCTCCAAACAATCGTGGCGTACGCCCGACAGAAGCAGGAAGCAACGGGCATTAAGCTGCTGTGGGGAACGGCCAACGTGTTTTCTAACCCGCGCTACATGAACGGCGCTTCCACCAACCCGGACTTTGCGGTGGTGACCCACGCCGCCGCGCAGGTGAAGGCGGCGATCGACGCGACGATTGCCCTGGGCGGGGCGCACTACGTGTTTTGGGGCGGACGGGAAGGCTACATGTCGCTGCTGAATACGAACATGAAGCGGGAAACCGAACACCTGGGCCGCTTCCTGACCCTGGCCCGCGACTACGGGAGAAAGGCTGGTTTCAAGGGCTACTTCATGATCGAGCCCAAACCCGGTGAGCCCACCAAACACCAGTACGATTACGACGCGGCCACCGTGACCGGCTTCCTGCGCCAGTTCGACCTGCAAGACGACTTCCGGCTCAACCTGGAAACCAACCACGCCACGCTGGCCAACCATACCTTCGCGCACGAATTGCAGGTGGCGGCCGACGCCGGGATGCTGTGCAGCATCGACGCCAACCGGGGCGATTACCAGAACGGCTGGGATACCGACCAATTTCCGGTGGACATCTACGAACTGACCGAAGCCATGCTCATTATCCTGGAGGCGGGTGGCCTGCAAGGCGGGGTAAACTTCGACGCCAAACTGCGACGCAACTCCACCGACCCGGAAGACTTGTTCCTGGCCCACATCGGCGGAATGGATGCCTTTGCCCGCGCCCTGCTGGTGGCCAATGACATTCTGGAAAAGTCGGATTACCGCAAACTCCGTCAAGACCGGTACGCCTCCTTCGACAGCGGCGACGGGGCCGCCTTCGAACAGGGCAAACTCACCCTCGAAGACCTGCGCGACCGGGCCGCTACGGGCGGCGAACCGGCCCAGCGCAGCGGCAAGCAGGAACTGTTTGAAAACATCATCAACCAATACATTTAAGGGGGTTACGGGTTGGGGTTGCCGGTTGGGTTTAGGATTTGATTGGTTGCTTGAAACCCCCAACTCATAACCGGCTACCGACAACTTCAATCAATTCATCCACTGGTAACCAAAATGGGACTGCAAACCTTAGACTACGTCGTTTTTTTGATTTATTTTTTCATCGTAGCGGGTTACGGCTATTGGATTTACCGGCGAAAAAAGGCCACGGAGACCACTTCCACGGATTTTTTCCTGGCCGAGGGTTCCTTAACCTGGTGGGCCATCGGGGCTTCGCTGATCGCCTCCAACATTTCTGCCGAGCAGTTCATCGGCATGTCGGGCAATGGTTTCTCGATGGGCCTGGCCATTGCGGTCTACGAATGGATGGCCGCCGCTACGTTGATCATCGTGGCGATTTTCTTCATGCCCATCTACCTGAAAAACCGCATTTTTACTATGCCGCAGTTTTTGAGGCAACGCTACAATGAAACCGTGGCGATGATCATGGCCATCTTCTGGCTTTTCCTCTACATACTGGTCAACCTGACGTCGATTTTGTTTCTGGGCGCTTTGGCCGTTTCCACCATTTCCGGCATCGATTTTTACGCGTGTATGGCGGGGCTGGCGTTTTTCGCCATCATTATTACCATTGGCGGCATGAAAGTAATTGGCTACACGGATGTCATTCAGGTGTTCTTTCTGATTCTGGGGGGGTTGGCGACCACCTACCTGGCGCTTAATCTGGTTTCCGACCAGTTTGACACGACGGGGGTGGTGAACGGATTTTCACTGATGCTGGAAAAGTCGGCGGATCACTTTCAAATGATTTTCAGCCGGGATAACCCGTATTACGCCTCGCTGCCGGGGCTGACCATCCTGATTGGCGGCATGTGGATCGTGAATTTAAATTACTGGGGTTGCAATCAATACATCACGCAACGGGCTTTGGGCGCCGACCTGAAGACCGCCCGCGCGGGTATTTTGTTTGCCGCCTTCCTGAAACTGCTCATGCCGGTTATTGTGGTGCTGCCGGGCATCGCCGCCTACACCCTCTACCAGCAAGGGCTGTTCCAGACCGATATGATGACCAATGGTTCGCTTAACCAGGACCGCGCTTACCCGGTGCTGCTCAACTTGCTTCCTACCGGATTGAAGGGGCTTTCTTTCGCCGCGCTCACCGCCGCGGTGGTCGCCTCCCTGGCCGGAAAAGCCAACTCCATTTCCACGATTTTCACGCTGGATATTTACCGGAAGTACCTCAGCCAAGACGCTACCGAACAACGCCTGGTGTGGATAGGGCGCCTGGCCGTGGTGGTCGCCATGATACTGGCCATTTTCATTTCTCCGTTCATGGGCATTGACAAGAAAGGCGGCTTTCAATTCATCCAGGAAATGACGGGCCTCGTATCGCCGGGCGTTTTTGCGGCCTTCATCATGGGCTTCTTCTGGAAACGGACCAATTCGGCGGGTGCTTTCTTCGCCATTGTGGGCGGGTTCCTCCTGTCGCTGTTTTTTAAATTCATTCTACCCGGAATCGTCAATCTGCAACCGCTGGCCCGGTACGGATTTGCCGTACGCAATGGAGAATCGAACCGGTACGAAATTCCCTTCCTCGATACCATGGGATTCGTCTTTCTCATTTGCGTGGCCGTGATGGTGGCACTCGGGTTGGCCGACAAGCGAACCAGTAATCCCAAAGGCCTGGAAATCGATCCTTCCATGTTTAAGCTCTCCCCCTCGTTTTCGGTGGGCGCACTGGTTACCGTTGGAATCATCACGGCGCTGTATACGGTATTCTGGTAAGTCGTCAGGCCCGGGCTCCTAAAGACACATTTTGGTTTGTTTACCGAAAAAGGCCTGTTCACTGAACAGCGCCTTTTTTATTGACCACGACCGCTGATTACGCTGATGAAATGATTCAATGATAACGGCTGATTGTTACTCGCCTTTGAGATGCAGTTAGATACGTTGGTAAAACTTTAAATAAATTCTTCTTATTTTGATAGTTAATCAAATAAATAGCTTGCAAGGAATAAATTTATTTCCTTCTTTTTCAATCATTGAATCATTTCATCAGCGTAATCGGGTTCCCCCCGCCGTGCGGCTGGAATTGCTGACGGTGAATATTTCTTTTTCAATCATTCAATCATTTCATCAGCGTAATCAGCGGTCATCAGCGTAATCAGCGGTCATCAGTGGTCGTGAAAGGGATCCCCGTTTGGCGGGAGATATCCAGCAGGTCATTCACGACGGGCTGGATGAGGGGAATACCGTGCTGCCGCCGGTGCGTCTCCGCCTCCCGTTCAGGGTCGCCCGGAATGAGCGGGCCGCGGGTGCCGGGCACGGGCTTGGTTTGGCGGAACGTACGGATCCAGTCGTCAATCTGCCGCTTGAACTCGTTGGTGTCCAAAAAGCCTTCGATCTGCATCGCCCCGAAGAAGTGACCAATGCCCTTGCCCACGCTCCGCTCCGGCACGTGCTGGCGCAGGGCGAAAGGCGGCGCGAACGGACCCCAGTTGGCGCCACTAAGCACGCAGCAGAGAATGTCCACCATCGCCGACAGCGCGTATCCCTTGTGTCCGCCGTGTTCCCGGTCGGAACCCAGCGGCAGCAGGGCTCCCCCGTTGACCATGTCAGTAGGTTGGGTAGTGGTTTCGCCGCGCTGGTCGATGATCCAGCCCAGGGGAATTTCTTTTTGCTGCCGGATCGCAATCTCGATCTTGCCGTAGGCCGCCGCACTGGTTGCCAGGTCAATCACGATGGGGGGTTCTTCCAGGCCGGGGAAGGCGATGGCAATGGGATTGGTGCCCAGCATCCGCTCGGCTCCCCAAAGCGGGGCCACCAGTTTGGTCGTGTTGGTCATGGCCCAGCCGATCAGATTGCGTTCCAGGGCTTTCAGGGGGTAATAGCCCGCAATGCCGAAGTGGTTGGTGTTGCACACACTCACCCAGCCCGATCCCACGCGCTCCGCTTTTTCCATCGCAATCTCGTTGGCTTTGGGGCCGACCACCAGCCCCAGGCCGTTGTCGCCGTCTACCGTGGCGGTGCTGGGCGTTTGGCGTACAACGCGGAGGTTGGGCTGGGGGTTGATGCGGCCCAGGGAAAGCATGTCGAAGTAGGTATGCAGCCGGGCTACCCCGTGCGAATCGATGCCGCGCAGGTCGCTGACGGCCAGTACATCCGAAGCCAGCCGGGCGTCGGCTTCCGGCACGCCGAAGTGCATAAATACCTGCCGGGAGAATTCCCGCAGGTACGCGCTGGGGAAAGTATGGTGGGCGATGTCGGTCATGGCAAGCGTTTCGTTAGGGGAGAAAAATGGCATCCGAGGGGGTCAATATACGGAAAGTACGGTTGGCCCCATTCCGACCGCTCCCTATTTTGATTGACGAAATGCTTCGCGGATTTCCGCCGGGGTTCAAGTGTTCGCTCAGATCTCCGATGAAATGAAATAGCGCTCGATTCCCCGATTGTCGGTATCTTTCCGTTGGCATTGCCGCGAACGGACTTGGGGCAAGCCCGCCTCGTTCGACGCCGTATTTAACGCCGCATCCTCCCTCGTATGAAGCCCATTGCCTGCTCTTTCCTTTTGCTGATTGGTCAGTTCGCGTTCGCCCAGACGCCCGAAACGTTTAGCCGTCAGGATTCGCTGCGGGGGTCGCTCACGCCGCTGCGTACCTGCTACGACGTGACCTATTACGATTTGAACGTGCGGGTAGATCCGGCCCGGAAACGCATCGAAGGCCACAACGTAATTCATTACCGGGTCGTGGAAGATTTCCGTCGAATGCAGCTGGACCTGTTCGCCAACCTGCGGATCAGTCGGATTACGCAGGGCAAGCGAATCCTCTCTTTCACGCGCGAAGGCAACGCGGTGTTCGTGGATACGGGCGAATTACAACCGAAGGGCAGCCAGCAATCGGTCACGGTTCACTACGCGGGCAACCCCCGGCCGGCCGTCAATCCACCCTGGGACGGGGGTTTTTCGTGGAAGAAGGATTCCACCGGCAAGCCCTGGGTCGCCGTGTCGTGCGAAGGGGTGGGGGCGAGCCTGTGGTGGCCCTGCAAGGATCACCCCTCCGACGAGCCCGACAGCGTACGCATTCGTTGCCAGGTGCCCAGCTCGCTGACGTGCGTCGCCAACGGA
>JACMKY010000367.1 GCA_014379925.1 Cytophagales bacterium
ACACTCGCGCAGTAGGTCGCGCCGGACGGTACCGTTCTTGATGGTCGGATACGAACATTCAATTCCCGTCGCAAACATGAAATTACCCGGGTTGGCATCGGGCAGGCCGCTGCCGTCGTGCCCACCGGCTCCGCCGAATTGATCACCCTCGTAGTTACCGTCACCGAAGCGTTTTTTTATGCTGTCCAAGAATCCGGGCTGTGTCATGTAATTGGTTGGTAAAAAGAAGGTTACCCCGTAGTTAAAACGTAGAAAAACGGACGGTCCCGCCCCGGCGACGGTGCGGCCCGGGCTGGCATCCCGACCGGACGGTGTGATGGGCGAGTGGTCGTTTTGCCTTTACGGGCTGCGCATCGGCAACGGCTGAGTAAAGCACCCACCGGCAATCGGTCCCGCACCGGAATACCGGACCGGCTGAAGTGGTCGCGACGATGCGTACGGTCCCGCCCAGCACGAGCTCACTTTTCCATTTTGGTGACACTGATCGTACCGTCGGCTTCCGGGTCCGCCCGCTTCACCTGAGCGCAGTCCTCGACACCCATCTCGCGCAACCGGGCCATCAACGCGTTGGGTTATTTGGTTCAATGGTTTGAACTGAAGCCTTCCGGTAAAGTTATCACAGAAGTATAGTTTTTTCAGGCGGTCACTTGCCAACTGCCGAAAACGAATTGACCTCAAAAGTTGTCTGAGCTGGTGCCAAACTCGTTTCCCTGACGAACCGAACATGGGTTTAATTTCCGTTTTGAAATCCGTACGGGTTCCGGGCCGTTGAACCGCGGCGGCCAACCGGGGACTTCTCCGCGGCGGCGGGCTATTGATTCGTTTCTTTTGGCAATGAAACAAGTGGCCCGTCGGAGAACCTCAGCGCAGAATGTCGTTCCGTCGGCGGCTTTCTGATGAGCAAGCCTGTACCGGCAAAATCACTTGGTTTACGCCCCTTGCTGTTGGTGGATCCAAATAGTTCATTTCGGTGAGCGTAATGATTTGAATTTGGTAACTTTACTGCATGACAAAGACCGAAACCCTCGAAGATTTCTACAAAAAGAAGTTCAACTGGCTACCCGACAACCTGCAACAGGATATTGGGCACTTCAATGTTTTTCGTTTGGAAGACTGTTTAGGAGCTGGTGCCGTGCCGGTGCAATACAGCCGCCGGGACTTTTATAAGATCAGCCTGATGCGGGGCGAAATTGTGTATCACTACGCCGACAAAAGCATTCAGGTAGCTGGTTCAGCCCTCGTGTTCTTTAATCCTCAGGTGCCCTATACCTGGGAATCGCTATCGGAGGACAAAACCGGCTTTTTCTGCATTTTTAAGGAAGCGTTCTTTACCCAGAAAATCCGGGGAAGCCTTCACGAACTGCCCATGTTCCGGGTGGGAGGAAAACCGGCTTACCTGCTCGACAAGCAGCAGGATGAACAGGTAAGCCAGTTGTTCGGGAAGATGATGGACGAAATCAACGGAGACTACCAGTTCAAGTATGATTTGCTGCGCAACTACGTATCCGAGCTGATTCATTCCGCCCTGAAAATGCAGCCTTCGGAAACCCTGCACCAGCACCCGGACGCCAAATCCCGGATCACCGCCGTTTTCAGCGAGTTACTGGAGCGGCAGTTTCCCATCGAATCACCGACCCAGCGGTTCAAGTTGCGCTCGGCCAGCGATTTTGCCCAACATTTATCCGTGCACGTGAACCACCTGAATCGGTCCATCCGGGAGACGACCGGCAAGACTACCACCGATCACATCGCCGAGCGACTGGCCAGCGAAGCCAAAGCCTTGTTGAAGCACACGGACTGGAACATCTCCGAAATCAGCTACAGCCTGGGATTCGAAGAACCGGCTCATTTCAACTACTTTTTCAAGAAACATACCCGCTTGACTCCTTCCACTTTCCGAAATGTTTGAATTTGGCAAGCATTGGTTTGGAAACCGCAAGGTCCTGCCCGGTAAACGAGTCTACCTTTGCGCTCACTAAACGAGCAAGATCATGGACAACAAAAAAGTATGGTTTATTACGGGCGCCTCCAAGGGTTTGGGACTTGGTTTGGTTAAACAACTCTTGCAGCAAGGCGTTCACGTAGCCGCCACCTCCCGAAACGTCGACGACCTGCGCCGGGTGGTGGGCACGGAAGATGCCCGCTTTCTACCGCTGGCGGTTGATCTGAAAACGGAAACCAGCGTCAACGAAGCGATTCAATCCACCGTGGCCCACTTCGGACGCCTGGACGTGGTGGTCAACAACGCCGGGTACGGTTTGGTGGGTAGCCTCGAGGAATTGACCGACGGGGAAGCCCGCGAAAATTTTGACGTCAATGTGTTTGGCTCCCTCCACGTCATTCGCCACGTGATGCCTCACCTGAGGAAACAGCGTTCCGGACACATCTTCAACATTTCGTCCATTGGCGGCTTCCTGGGCAATTTTCCCGGATTTGGCATTTACTGCGCCACCAAGTTCGCTGTGCAGGGCTTTTCGGAATCCCTGGCCGCCGAAGCCAAAGCGTTCGGGGTAAAGGTGACGGTGGTTTCGCCCGGTTATTTCCGAACGGATTTCCTTTCGTCCGGCTCCCTGGGGGTTCCGGCCCATCCGATGGAGGCTTATGAAGCCGTAAGGCAGTCACAAAAGGCGCATCAGACCCAGATCGCTGGCAATCAACCCGGTGATCCGGATAAACTCGTTGCCGCCCTGATTCAAGTTGCCGACGAGCCAAACCCGCCCCTGCATTTGTTCCTGGGTCAGGATGCTTACCAGTTGGCGTACGAGAAAATGCAAGCGGTTCAGCACGATTTGGAAAATTGGAAGGCGGTAACGGTTGCAACGGGTTTTGAAGCCCAGAACAGCTCCGTGAGCGCCTGAACGCGAAACGGACCCGGATTCACGAAGCCATCAAGATGGAGCCTGTCGCCGCTTATTTTACGCCTCAGAATGCGGCCGCCCGCATTGCGAATCTGTTCCTGGGTCTGCTGGAAAAGCAGTTCCCGGTCGACTCCCCCGGCGTCCGTTGCTGCTCAAAAAAGCCGGTGACTACGCCGACCAATTAGCCGGCCACGTCAATCATTTGAACGCGGCCGTGCGGACAGTAACCGGTAAATTGATCACTACCCACCTCAATGAACGAGTCCTGGCGGAAGCCAGATCCCCGTTGACCCGTACCGACTGGCCCGTGGCCGACATTGCCTTTGGCCTTGGGTTTGACTACGCTTCCTGCTTTACCAACTTCTTTAAAAAACACACCGGCGTAACGCCCTTGACGATACGGAAGCAGTAACGCGGGGTGAACCGGCGAATTAATTGGACGAATAGCGAACTTGATTGGATCGCCTGAGCCGACAGCTAATTCGCTGAATTGCATAATAAACGCGCTGATTTCTTTAACCAAGTCGGTGGCCGTCAGCCCTGCCTTTGTTCATCACAAAAAACCAACCCAACAATCCCAAGAAAGGCCAGCAGTCCGCGGGCGTCAAGCGACCATACAGCGGCACGGCTGGACGAGTTGAAAACTGTCAAGTCGGCGTCTTCCTGGCTTATGCCACTGCTGATGGAGCCGCTTTCCTGGACCGCCGTTTGTATCTGCCCAAGGAGGGGGTGGCGGACTCGGAGCGGTGCCAACGGGCGGGCATACCCCAAGCGACCAGCTTGGCTACCAAACTTGAACTGGCCCAACAGATGCTCGGAGAGGCCATTGAGGCCAAAGTGCCTTTCAGCGGGGTAACTGGGGAGAGTATCTACGGTGGTGACCGCCACTTACGGCGCTGGCTGGAGGAGCAGCAAGTACCCTTCCTATTCGCCCCTCGGTAAAAAGCTTCCTTGGAACATTTAGTGAGCCGGGCCGGGCAAGGCTGGCAGATCGAGCAAGGATTCCAGTTAGCCAAAGGCGCCTGCGGGTTGGATCACTATGAGGTAGGCAAGTGGCAGGCTTGGTACCGACATACCACGCTTGCCTTGCTGGCCCACGCTTTTTTGGTGATAGCACGGGCCAACGAACTAAAAGAAATGCTGCCAGTCAGGGAATTATTTCCTTGACTGTCAATGAGATACGACAATTACTGTGCTGACTATTGTTGGTCAAAGTGCCCTTGGCAGAACCTGTGATGCAGTGGTCGGCCTAGCGAAGAAGGCATCAAAGGCGTGCCCAAATAGGCCACTATAAAAAACGAAATGCCATTCCGTCTTAACTGCGGCTGTAGTACTAGGCACGTTCGCCAGACGAGCGGGGTTCAGCTCACTATCGTTCAGCTTCAGCGAGGAATTCGGCGAGCTCGTCATAGCCGTAGAGAAGTGCCAGCCCTCGGGGCGTCAGGCCCGCATGTGCTGTTAGGTCCAAGCGGGCACTGGCATTGACCGGGGCCTGCGCCGCTTCCAGGTGCCCGTGCCAGACCGCGTCGTGCAGCGCCGTCAAGCCGTTGTATACCCCGCTCGAGCGCTGGTGCACCCGCACGCCCGCGCGTCTCCGTCAGCACCCGCGCGATATCGGCGTACCCCCATCAAGCCGGTCGCCCGGCGAGGGTCCGCGCCCGCGTCAAGCAGCACCGTACCCGTACGATGTCGGCACGCCCCTCGCGGGCGGCGATGCCCAGCGGGGTGTAGTTATCGTCGAGGCTACCCACCATCGGCACTCGCTCGTTGACGGGAGCGCCAGCCGCGATAAGCCGATTAACGTCGCCGATGTCGCCCGCCTTGACCGCCGCTAGCAGGGTCAGGGCGCGGACCCCCGCCGGGTGGTCGACCTGATGAAGGGGACGCCGGTCCACGAGGCCGCCTACTACGGGCATGCCGACGCCCTGCGCGCGCTGACGGAGAAGCGCCGGCACGCTGCCACACCCGCGCCCGAACTCGACGCCCAAGGTCCCTACAACGGCTTCACGGCGCTGCACGACGCGGTCTGGCACGGGCATCTGGAAGCGGCCAAGGCCGTCGTCGAGGCCGGCGCGCGGCTGGACCTGAGAACGCACGCGGGCCTGACGCCCCGAGAGCTCCCCAAACACTACGCCAACGACCACCTCGCCCAGATCC
>JACMKY010000368.1 GCA_014379925.1 Cytophagales bacterium
CGCGGCTGTGGAACCTGGTGCGCGGGCGCTTCGCTCGCCCGGTCGATGCCGAGGTGCTTACGCTGGGTGGCTTTCTGCTGCCTTTCATTGCGTTGTCCACTTCCCAGTACAAACTGCCGCACTACATTTTCGTGGTCTTTCCGTTTGCGGCCCTGCTCGCGGCCCGGGTCATCGGCCAGTTGCTGGCCCGGGTAGAGGCCAAGCCTTTCCGGGTTTTCTTTTCCATTCAACTGTTCATCGCCCTGGGCGTGTGGCTATCGGCGGTCCTGCTGTGCACGCTGGCCTTCCCGTTGAAAAGCGTTTGGGTTTGGGCGCTGGCGGCGGCGGGGTTCGTCTGCACGCTCTGGTTCGCCGCCCGGCGGCAACCGGCGGCGACGCGGCTGATCGTGCCTTCGGCCGTGGCCGTGGTGGGGGCCAACTTCCTGCTGAACCTGCACTTCTACCCCACCCTGCTGACCTATCAGGCGGGCAGCCAGGCCGCCCGGTACGTGGCCAGTCGTCCGGTTATCCTACAAAACCTGTATTTTTTTCGTTACGGAAGCCACGCCTTCGATTTCTACACCCGTCAAATTACGCCGAACCTCCCCGGGAACGAAGCAGGCATTGGGTCAACCGCCTGGGTGCTGACCACCGCGGAAGGGAAGAACGAACTTACGCAGCGCCGGGTACCCTACGCCATCGAACGGGAATTTGTCCACTATCACGTCACCAAATTGAGCCTGCCGTTCCTCAATCCCGCCACGCGGGCCGGTAGATTGGGCCGGGTGTACCTGCTGAAAACACGACCGGTGGCTAGCTTACCCCGGCCCTGAGCGATGAGTTTCCGTCTTTCGGATGGATTGAGCGAGGAGTAGTCTCAGCACCGGCAATCGATTCGGGTACTTTACGGATCGTTGAAGTTTTCAGGGTGAAAAAGCCAGGCGGAAGGCAGTGCACAAACCGGTCAATCTTCCGTTCAACCATTCAGCAGGTAACGCGCTCATTAACCGCTAATAACCAAAAGCCAACTATTTACGCGCGTAGATCCGTTTGCCGGGAAGCCTTGAGGGCGGGGAAGTAGGAGGCCACGAAGGTGATGAGCGTTACGGCAATGCCGGTGGATACGAAGTCCGGCCACTCCATCTTTACCGGGTAGGCTTCGACCACCGACGTGGACATGCCCAGGGAAATGAGGCCGTAACGCTGTTGCACCACGCACAGAAATACCCCCGTCACCAGGCCCAGTCCGGCGCCGATGAAGGCGATGATGGCTCCTTCGGTGAGGAAAATCCGCTTGATCAAACCCGGGGTAGCCCCCACGGCGTAGAGCACAGCCACGTCCTTTTGCTTGTCGATGGCCAGCATGGTGAGGGAAAAGAAGATGTTGAACGAGGCAACCGCCATGATGAACGACAGGGAAAGGTAGACGAACAACTTCTCGAACTTGATGGCCTGCAGGATGCTGGCGTGTTGCTCCTCCTGGTTCTGAATCACGAAGGCATCGCCCAGGGCCGCGCGGAGCCGGTCCTTGACGTCCTCCCCGTCCGAACCCGGCTTCACCAGGATTTCCAGGGCCGTACGCTTGTTGCCGTACTCGAGCAGTTGCTGGGCAAAGGCCAGCGGCACGAACACGTAGCTGTCGTCGTACTGCTGTTCGAGGGCAAACACCCCGCCGACGCGGATGTTGAGGCGGTTGACTGAGTTGAGGGAGGTGAGGTTAAGTTTCTTGCGGTTCCGGGGGTACCAAATCTGCAAGGGGATAAAATCATCCTTGACCGAAACCGACAGGGTGTGCTGCACGCCCTGCCCCATCACGGCGTAGTCGGTCTCCTTCTCCCGCAACACCAGCCGGCCCTCGGTGATGATGCCGTTCATCGCCTTGCGCGCCAAAAAATTATCGCTCACGCCCTTCAGTATCACTGGCATCTGCGCTTCGTCGTAACGCGCCAAGGCGTTGTCTTCAATGACTTCGGTCAGGGTACCCACGCCGGGGATGCGCCGCAACCGGGCCAGTAACGCCGGACTGGTCTCGAAACCCTTCCCCAGGCGGGCGGAGATTTTCAGGTCGGCGTCGATGGTGCTGAACAGTTGGCGGTGCAGCCCTTCCAGTCCGTTGAAGATGGAGAGGATGAAAATCAGGGCCGTCGTCCCCACCGCAACGCCGAGCATGGAAATGATGGCAATTACGTTGATGAACCCCCGCTTGTACTTGGAGAAGAAGTAACGCCGGGCAACCAGAAGGGGAAAATTCATTTTCAATGATCTTTTCAATGATCATTGATCATTGTCTTCGGGTGGAATGTTGAGGTTGGTCAGCAGGGAATCCATCTTGGCGGCGTAGTCGGCGGACTCGTCCAGGAAGAAGTGGAGTTCGGGAATGACCCGTACCTGGTGGCGGATGCGGTTGGCCAGCATCTGCCGGATGGTTTTGCCCTGCTCCTGGATGGCTTCCATCGCGAGGGTTTTGTTTTTG
Source organism: Cytophagales bacterium (assembly GCA_014379925.1). Taxonomy (GTDB): domain Bacteria; phylum Bacteroidota; class Bacteroidia; order Cytophagales; family ES-bin-26; genus ES-bin-26. The sequence goes on from JACMKY010000368.1 coordinate 2,453, forward strand.
ACGAGCATCAGGCTCAGGTACGCTTTGGCAACGCCCAGGTCGGGGCTCACCTTCACCTCCGTCACCGTGATGAACACGCCCCCGAACGAATTCCGGGCTTCCTTCTGAAAAATTTCCCCCAGGTCCTTCTGAATCAGGCGGGCGAACTTCTGTTGTCTCTTGCTGTCCATGTTTTCTACCAAGGGGCAAATATCCGCACTTATTTTGTATTTCTAACCACGTACTGCCACTGAAGGCCGGAGTCGGAATCGGTCAGGAGCCAATCCGCTTTCGGGGATAAACTTGCCTAAATCATTACATTGTGCCCGAGGGTGCGGGCGCGAAACCCGCGTTTTGAGTACTTTTGGTGCTTGGTCGGTTCCGGTGCGGCCCGGATCTCCGAACGGACAAATCTGACTACCGGCAGTTTGCCACGCACTACTTTCTACGTTTTCAATTTTGATTGGTTTTTTCAGAAACGGTTCCCCGCTTCGCCTCCTCTTCCTGCTGCTGCTGCTGCTGCTCATCCGGCTACCCGTGCTGACGCTGGGTTTGCCCCTGCTCGAACCGGAACTCAACTGGATGCTGGTGGGCGAGCGGATGAGACAGGGTCATTTCCTCTACACGGGCATCTGGGACAGCATCGGCCCGCTGTCGGCGGCCGTGTACTGGCTGATTGACTGGCAGTTCGGACGTTCGCAATCCACCTACCAGGTCGTTGCCCTGCTGCTAACGTTTCTTCAGGTGACGCTGTTCAACCGCCTTACGATCAAGAACCAGCTTTACCCGGAGAATACGTACCTGCCCGGTTTGTTTTACGTGGTGCTCATGAACCTGTGCTTTGACTTCCACACGCTTTCTCCGGTGCTGATGGCCACCACCTTCCTGCTGCTGGCCCTCGACAAGCTGTTCATCCAGTTGAACCAGCGCGCGGTCAGCGACCGGGTTTTCGAGGCGGGGTTCTACCTGGCCGTAGCCGCCCTGTTTCACCTGCCGACGGGGGTATTCAGCCTGTTTGCGCTGGTATCGCTGCTGTTTTTCGGTTCTTCCGACTTCCGGCAGTACTTTCTGCTGATTTTCGGTTTCAGCCTTCCGCTGGCCCTGACCGGGCTGATCTTCTACCTGATGGGCAACTACGAAGGATTCGTCCGCCAGTTCGTGCTGTCGCTGTTTACCGTGGATCACCAGTACGCGGTTGGTTGGCAAGCCATTCTTTTGCTGTTTACGTTGCCCGTGGTATTCGTCTTTCTCGGAGTCAGCAACGTGACGGGGAGCATGCGTTACATCAACTACCAGAAGCGTTGCCAGCAGATCATGGTAGTTTACCTGATCTTCGCTGGCATCTTCCTGATCCTGACCCCTCAACTATCACCCGCGCAGCTGATCGTGGCCGTTCCCGGCGTGGCCTTTTTCGCTACTCCGTACTTCCTGGCTACCGAAAAGCGGTGGCTGAACGAAGTGGTTTTCGGCGTCTTTTTCGTCTCATCGCTGTTTCTGCACTACGCCGGCCTTTTCCCTTCCCTGCCGACCCACTCCTTGCTGGGACTGGAAGCGTTGCGGGTGAAACCCACTACCCTGCGGCAGCCGGTGGCTGGCAAGCGGGTCCTGGTGCTGGGCGAAGGCCTGGCGGAGTACCGTCTCAACACCGTGGCCACCCCCTACCTGAACTGGCAACTGGCCAAGAAAGAGCTGCTCGACCTGGACGATTACCAGAGCTTGATCAACATTTACCGCAACTTCGAGGGCGACCTGCCCGACGTTATCATCGACCGGCAACGAATGGCCAAACGGCTTTTCGCCCGCATACCCGCCCTGGCGCAACGCTACCGACCCGGCGACGAACCGGGGGTCTATTGGCGAAGACAATGATCAATTACCGATGATCCACCACCGACCTGTTTATTTCCGTGTTCGTTGATCGATGAACATTGCCTATCTTTAACCGACAATTGATCAACAATCATTGATCACCGTAAAACAATCACGGCGTTTCCGACGTATTCGCGCGGCAGCATCCAGGATTTATCAACCAGTAAAGCATGCAACCAGAGGAAAACCTCAACCTCGAGGAACAACGAATCCGGCAAGCCTTTCGTGACCGGGATTGGAACGAGATCAAGAGTGCGGATTCGTGGGTGATCTTCAAGGTGATGGCCGAGTTCGTGATGGGTTTCGACAAGTTGGCCCGGATCGGCCCCTGCGTCTCCATTTTCGGCTCGGCGCGCACCAAGCCCGACAATCCCTACTACCAGATGGCCGAGGAAATCGCCGCCAAACTGGTGCGCCACGGCTACGGGGTAATCACGGGCGGGGGACCGGGCATTATGGAGGCGGGCAACAAAGGGGCCTTTGAACAGGGAGGCAAGTCCGTGGGATTGAACATTCACTTGCCCTTCGAGCAATACAACAACGTGTACATCGACGCCGACAAGCTCATCAACTTCGATTACTTTTTCGTGCGGAAAGTGATGTTTGTCAAGTACGCGCAGGGATTCGTGGTGATGCCGGGCGGCATGGGCACCCTCGACGAGTTGTTCGAGGCCATTACCCTGATCCAGACCCAGAAAATCGGCCGCTTCCCGATCGTGCTGGTGGGCAAGGCTTTCTGGAGCGGACTCTTCGACTGGATCGAGGAGGTGGTGCTCAACACCGAGCACAACATCAACCCGGAAGATTTGAAGCTGGTCAACATCGTTGACACCCCCACGGATGCCGTCAAGGTCATCGACAATTTTTACTCCAAGTACCTGCTGCAGCCCAACTTCTAGCCGCCGTTTCCGGAAAGCCGTTCCCCGCGGCCCGTCCGCAGCGGACGGGGGATTTTGTTTTGCGTTTTTTTCGCCTCATCTTACACTTGCCCGTAGTAGCGGCCTTGCCCCGTAAACGTTTCACCGTCGTGAAGAAGGTTCAGTTCGTGCTGTTGTTGACCGTGATGATCTTCCTGATCGGGTACGCCATTTACACGAACTTGTCGGTAACCTACCGCTTCCCGTACGCCCCCAACGACCGGTTTCAAACCTACCTGACCCTCACCGAGGTGCCCGAGCGGTTGTACTTTGCCGACGAGCAGATTCCCCTCGACAACCAACGGGTGGCCCGGCGGCTGCAACGGGAAATGCAGATTCACGCCTACTTTAACAACAGCCAGTTCGGAATGATGCAGCGCGCCGATTACTGGTTGCCCAAGTTCGACCCGATCTTGAAGCAATACGGCATTCCCCGCGATTTTCGTTACCTGGCCGTGGTGGAAAGTATGTTGCTCAACGTAGAATCCCCGAAGGGAGCGGGGGGCTTCTGGCAGCTCATGCCCGCTACCGCCAAAAGCTTCGGCCTGGAAATCAACGACGAAGTGGACGAACGCTACCACCCCATCAAGGCAACGCACGCCGCCTGCAAGTACCTCCGGCAGGCACAACGAACGCTGGGAAGCTGGACCACCGTGGCCGCTTCCTACAACGTAGGCATCGGGGGAGTAATGGGGGCGATGAGGCGGCAAAACAAGCAGTCCTTCTATGACCTTCGGCTCAACAGCGAAACCGCCCGCTACCTGTTCAAGGTTACGGCCTACAAACAGCTGCTCGAACATCCCCGGGAGTACGGGTACCGAACGGTGCGGAACAACCCGTTGCGGAAGCGCTCGAAGAAGGTCCGGGTGACCGAAAGCATTGAAGATCTGTCGGCGTTCGCCTCGGAACACGCAACCACCCTGTCCCAGTTGAAAAGGGACAACCCCTGGCTGCTCAGTAACCGCCTGACCATCAAAGAGGCCGGCAAAAGCTACCTGCTCGAAATTTCCGACCCGCCTCCGGTGGTTGAACCGACGGAGGAGTACCCTTCCGTTGATTCCGTTTTCGCCAACTAACCGGGCGTGGTCGGCTGGTGCGGGCCTAGTTGTTCATTCCGGAGGATTGCCGGTTGGTCCGCGGCCTTTCGTTGGTCTGCTGCGAGGAGGTTATTCCGTACATAATGACGAAGGCCAGCGTCACTACGCCGAAGATCTTGATCACCGTGGCACGGTCCTGCTCCTCCATCCAGAACAGCACCAGGTAAGGCCGGATCAGGCCCACAATCGTGAGGGTACCAAAAAGAATGAGGGAGAAAAAGGCAAAATCCGTGAGCGATTCCATGGCTTTATCTTTTTGGTGAAAGGTACGTTTTTCTCTTTAACTTCCGCCTCAGTGGTCATTTTTTGTGCCCATCCGTCGGGTTGGCCCAACGTCGGCGTTCGGTGTCAAAGCGAGGCTCCCGCCGTTAGCGGCTCTGGTTGCTGAAAGAGGAGTCCCTGGGCGCCGCGTCGTTCTTGAAGGTATCTTCCCGTTGGGAAGCCGTGATTCCCCAGATAACGAAGCAGACGACGGCCAGTCCACCGAACACGGCCGCTTTGCCGCGGCTTTTGACGCTCGACCAGAAGACCACGAAATCGGGGCGGATGATGCCGATCAGGAAGATGGTCGCGAAAATCATGGTTAGGAAGAGGAGAAAGTCACCCGAGTTTTTCATAAAAAGTGAGAAGGATGTGATGGGTGTTCAACTCCGATTCGGCCCTTTATGTTGCACTGGCCGGGTTGTTTGATCGCTTTTCCGGTGGCATCGCTAAAAGGACACGTAGGGTTCCAGCTTGCGGAGGGTGCTGGCATCCAGGAGCCTGATTGCGGCCAGCGAAGCCAGGTCCGTGAAATCCCCGTGCTGTTGCCGGTACGCCACCACCACCGCCGCCAGCCGGGGAGAGAAGTAGGGATGCCGCACCAGTTCTTCCGCCGTGGCCACGTTGACGTTGATGCGCTTCACCCCGTCCCCCGCCCGCAGGGAAGCGTACCGGAGCACTTCCTCCACCGCGGCCGAATCCAGTCCGTACACCTCCCGCACCTGCGCCAGTTGGACGAAACCGCCCAGGCGCTCCCGGTAGCGAACAATCCGTCTCGATAAGGCCGGACCGATGCCCTTGAGTTTTTCCAACGCCACCGTATCCACCGCGTTGAGGTCGAAGGGCTGGGGCCGGAAATCCTCCCCGGCGGCGAAAGTCCGGCCCGAATCGAAAAAGGGGCGGCCACTCCGGCCTTGCTCTTTGCCGAACCCTTGCCCCCGGGCGTAGACGTTTCCGGCCAGCGTATCGGGCAGCCGCACGTAGGGCCGCAGGGTGGCGTAGTGGTCGGTGGGAAAACCGTAAATCCGGAGCAGGTCTTTCTTGACGCGAAACTTCCCGCCTTTGGCCCGGTATTTCACGATGCGGTCGGCCAGGTGCTTCTTCAACCCCAGTTGTTGCCATTCTTCACTGCCAACCAGGTTGGGGTCGAAGGCGAAGAGCCGGGCCTTGGTCTTTTCGGGACGGTTGGGATACGACGCCCCCGGGTATACTTTCCAGATGGGTTGCCGAATGTCGAGTTCGGCTTTCAGGCTGTCGAGCTTGGCTTGGTCGGCCAGGAACGAACCGGGAGCCGGAGTCCGCCAGGCCTGCCACACCGGGGGAAACGCCATCACCCCGGCCATCAGCCCCAACAATCCGACGAACGCCCGAACCTCCCGGCGGGAAAAAGCGAAGTAGTCGCGGATTTGGTACTCCAGCCATTTCCACACGGGACGATGAATCGGACGGCGAGTTGAAATAAGAAAGGTGAAAAATAGGAAAAATATTGACCGCTGCGTACGCCGATTAAATGATTGAATGATTTATTTTTCTTCCGTAGAATGCCGTAGTATTCCGGCATCCGGTAAACCATTTCCCCTTCATCCACGCTTCGGAACCCCGGAAAAGAAAAAGCCTCGGAAGATCCAAGGCCCTTTCTGGCAAACAAATGTACCAATTTAAAAGGTCAGTGCTGCAGGATGAGTTTCTTGTAGGTAACCGGACCGCTGCCCAGTTGCACCGCCACGAAGTAGATTCCGTCGGACTGCCCGCTCAGGTCCAGGCTCAGCTGGTCGGTGCTGCCCGCCTGACGAACGGTTCTCGAGACGAGCCTTCCAGTGGCGTGCAACACGCTGACGGTCGTTGCTTCCGTCGGCGCGTACCCGGTTTCGCGGTAGCCGAAATCAATCGTCAGCGGACCCGCCGTGGGGTTGGGGAAGGCATTGACCACCAGGCCAACCGGTGTCACGTCCGGGTTGACCGTACCCGGCCCGTCCTCCGGGCTGCCGGAAGCACCGGAAGCATTGGCGGTGGAAGCGATGAAATCAACGTCGTAGCCATCCGTGGAGGTAGAGAAAGCCGGC
>JACMKY010000369.1 GCA_014379925.1 Cytophagales bacterium
ACCTTTCTCACCCCCACTTCCTTGGCCCTCCGGGATGCCCGGGCGGTAGAGAGGTTCATAAAATTGATGCAGGCAATCACCTGGATGAGGGCGGCTATCAGCAACAAAACGACCAGAAAGGAAGGGTTCACCGTTTTGGTCATCTCATTGGTGTATCCGGCAGTGGTGTGGATCAAACCAGCCGATTGCAGGTGCAATTGTTTGGTCATCCCTACCTCTTTCATCGACTGCTGACCATATTTAGCCAGGAAAGCCGGCAACTTCCTTTCCAGGGCAGCGACGTTCGCATTGGGATGCAACTTTACGTAAGAACCGATCACGATATTGCCGCCCCACTCAACGCTTTTGCGGACCCATCCGCCGATGCCGTCACTGTTCATCGTCATAAACAGGTTGCCGTGAATATGCGATTTGCCCAGGCTTTCATCCACCACCCCGGTCACGGTAAAGTCGTGTTTTACGGCTTTGCTTTCTATTTCAATCACTTTGCCTACCGGATCCTCCTGGCCAAAAAGCTTGTCGGCAACGGGTTTGAGTAGCACCACCGTATAAGGTTGGGTCAATGCCTCCGAGTCACTACCACGGGTGAAGTGATAGGTGAATACATCGAAAAAAGTGGAGTCTGCCAGAACCGCGTCTTTTTCATAAAATGACCGATCTTCGTAGCGCAGCAGGTGTTTATCCAAGCCCGCCAGATTCAAATCCACTACCCGGGTGAATTGCTCTGCCTCGCCAAAATCCCGCTTCATCGCCGGAGCAGTGGGAGGGGAAGCGGTTGCCCAAACGGTTTTGTCACCCTTCTGTACCAGCGTTGTGGTAATGCGGTAAATATCCTTCGCACGGTGATGGTGCTTATCGTAACCGTACTGGTCGGAAACGTAAAGTACGATGTACAGGCAGCACAAAGTGCCGGCGGCCAGACCGAAAACGTTGATGAAACTGAATGCTTTGTTTTTCAGCAAAAAGCGAAAAGCGGTTTTGAAGTAATTGCGTAACATGCCGGGATGGTTTGGTTTTGAATGGATGTTGGCTTTTGGTTGTAAGGCCACCGACCGCCGGGAGAAGGGTCGCAGAAAACCCAGCACGTCCAGCGCGTACTGCCGGCGGGCCCGCTTCAATCCCACTTCCGCTACCCGCTCCTCGAACAACTCGTGCAGATCGCCCTGCACCTCTTCGAGCAGATAGTCGGGACAACGCCACGCCAGCAGCTTATTGGCCCAGCGGGGTGGTTGTACACCGGGGGTATCTTCGTGACGCATCGCCATCAGGAAAGGGAGGTAGCCGGTAACTGGTTCCAGAGCTGGTTGCGGGTCTGGTGGATCTCGCGCAGAATTTGCTGACCAGCCACCGTCACCGTAAAGAAACGTTTCCGCCGCCCGCCCCGGGCCGTGGTGGCCCCGCCCATTTGAGAATTGACCAACCCCTTGTCGGCCAGCCGGTGGAGGGCCACGTGGACGGCGGCAATGCTTACTTGCCGCCCCGTCTGCTGGGCCAGTTCCTTGGCCACGGCAACCCCGTAAGCCTGCCCATGGAGGATGCCCACTATCAGCAGGATGAGTTCCTCAAATTCTCCCAGGTAGGTTCTTCGCACGGTGGAAGATTAGTTTAATTTCCGTTTTACAAATCACCGGCCAAACGCAACGAATCCCCCTCCCGCCCTCATTTAAGCGGATTCGTGCGCTGGCCAGGGAATAAAAGTGTTCGGAAACGGACAGTGGATTGTCCGCTTCCGATTCACTAATGGATGAGACTGGCCGGACGCTGGTAGCGGTGAACTATTGCGACTTATGCTTTACTTTGAAGAGCAGCTTTATCGGGATACGCCCACCCTTATCCGCTTTCTTCGACTCGGTATTCACCGGACGGCACGCGGCCTTTCCAGTGTCCCAAATCGAACAGTGGCTGTTCATTAATGAACACTGTGGCGCTACTGATCCCAGCAGTGAATACTTAATATTTTACTGGCCAGCCTTTTACGAGAGTGGCAACAAATTTGCTATGCAAGTGAGTAAGATAGGTGCGGTTCAACATTTTTCCCGTGAAAGGAACCCAGTTAGGCGAGTTTGAAGAGATTGTGCTCCTGACGGTCGTTCTCTTGCGGGAGGAGGCCTACAGCGTGGCCGTGTTGGAAGAGATGGAAACCCGGATGGAACGGCCCCTGAGCATTGGCAATGTGCACCGAACCCTGCAACGACTGGAGGAAAAAGGGCTGCTTCATTCCCGCTTCGGGGAGTCTTCCGCCCAAAGAGGCGGGCGACGCAAGCGGCTGTTTACCCTTACAATCAGCGGAGAAAGAGCCTTGGTGGAAGCCCGTGATCTGCGCAATGCCTACTGGGCCGATATTGCCAGCCATTCATTTCGAACTGCTCCCCCGTGAAAGTAAACCACCGCTCCGCTCGACCGCCTCGCTGGGCCGAGTGCTTGTTGGCTTGGCTGGCGGCACCTCATCTCCGGGAGGAACTGCAAGGCGATTTACACGAGCTTTTTCAGAAACGCTTGCTCCGGTACAGTCGGGGCAAAGCCAGGCGGTTATACCTGCTTGATTTGCTCAGACTGCTGCATCCCCGGCTCTGGCGCCGGAAATCGTCCCACTATCCATCGCCTGATTTCGTTCTTATGTTCCGACACAGCCTGCTTTTAAGCTACCGAACCTTCCGGCGATTCAAAGGTTCCTTCTTCATCAACCTCATCGGCCTTTCCACCGGCCTGGCCTGTACGTTGCTGATTTACCTGTGGGTGAGCGATGAGTTGCGGGTGGACAAGTTCCACCGGAAAGACCGCCGGCTTTTTCAGGTAATGGAACACCGTCGGACGGCCAAAGGCGTGGAGACTACCCCGTCGGGGCTTTCGGCGGCGGCGCTGGCGCAGGAACTGCCCCAGGTTGAACAGGCGGTAACCGTTACGCCCCCGGATTTTTTTCCCAAGTTCACCCTGCACACCGCGGATAAAAACGTCCGGGCAGTCGGGAAATTCGTGGATGAGGACTTTTTCAGTATGTTCTCCTATCCGCTTACGCAGGGGAATGAGCGCCAGGTGCTCCGGGACAAAAACGCCGTGGTACTTTCGGAAGCAACGGCCATGCGGCTATTCAACACCACCGAAAACGTGGTCGGTAAAACGGTAGAATGGCAACTCGGTTTTAAAAAGCCTTGCCTGGTTACGGGGATTTTCAAGGGGGTACCCAACAACGCCACCGAACAGTTCGATTTCATCGCGACCCTGGAGTCATTCAAAGATTTAATGAAAATCGAGACGGATGTAAGCTGGCGTGCGGACGGCCCTTTTCACGCCTTTGTGGTTTTGAGGGAAGGCACGGACGCGAGCCGAATCGAGCGGATACTCCCCGGTTTGTTGAAGAGTAAAAATAAAGACGCCAAAGACATCACCTTATTTCTGAAACCCTTTTCGGATCGTTACCTGTACGGCACTTACGAAAACGGGCAGCAGGCAGGGGGGCGAATTGCGTACGTGCGGCTCTTTTCAATCATTGCCCTCTTTATTCTGCTCATTGCCTGCATCAACTTTATGAACCTCTCCACGGCCAAAGCTTCCCGGAGAATCAAGGAAATAGGAATCAGGAAAGCCGTGGGCGCCGGGCGGGAAACGCTCATTGCGCAGTACCTGGGCGAGTCCGTGCTGATGGCTTTTCTATCGCTGCTCCTGGCCCTTCTCCTGGTGGCGCTCCTCCTGCCCCAGTTCAACGGCATTACCGGCAAGCAACTTTCCCTGGCGGTGGATGCGAACGGTAGCCTGGCTTTTCTGGGGATTACTTTCCTTACCGGGTTGCTGGCCGGCAGTTACCCGGCCCTGTACCTTTCGGGCTTCAACCCGGCGTTGGTGCTGAAGGGCAAGTTCAGCCGCTCGGCCGGCGAACGATGGACGCGCCGAGGACTGGTGGTGTTTCAATTCACCCTCTCCGTCATATTCATCGTGTCGGTGCTGGTGGTCTACAAACAGATCGAATTCGTGCAGAACAAGAACCTGGGGTACGACAAAGAGCACCTCATCTACTTTGAAACGGAAGGAAAGGTAGCCGAAAGCACGGCCCCTTTTCTTGCCGAATTGAAAAACATTCCGGGCATCGTCAATGCCTCCGCCATGTCCGGTTTTGTGATTAACCGCTACCAGCGTTCCGGTGGGAATAATACTTTTTTAGAATGGGAGGGAAAAAAAATTCAGTACAGCAACGTGCGCTTTGATTACGACATGCTTGAAACGCTGGGCATCCGAATGAAAGCGGGCCGCTCCTTTTCCCGCAATTTTCCCTCCGATAGCACCAAAGTGATTGTCAACGAAGCGTTGGTCGAACTGCTCGGGCTCCGGGACCCGGTAGGCAAAATGGTAGACGGGAGGGAAATTCTGGGAGTGGCCAGGAACGCCCATTTTCAGTCCCTCCACCAGAAAGTGCCACCGGTCATTTTTAGCGTAGATAGCCGCTACCCCTCAACCGTGGTTGCTAAAATAGAATCCGGCCAGGGAAAAGAGACGATTGAAAGACTCCGGACTTTTTACAAAGCATACAACCCCGGTTTTGGGCTTGATTACAGGTTTCTGGATGAGGATTATCAGGCACTGTACACGGCAGAAAAGCGGGTTTCGGTCTTGTCCCGCTACTTCGCCGGATTGACCATCCTGATCTCCTGCCTGGGACTGTTTGGCTTAGCCGCCTTCACGGCCGAAAGACGCCGCAAGGAAATCGGCATCCGAAAAGTATTCGGGGCGAGCGAGTTGGGCATCGTTTATTTGTTGTCAGGCGAGTTCACCAAAATGGTGTTTGTCTCCACGGTAATTGCTTTGCCGGTAAGCTACCTGCTGACCAAACACTGGCTGGCGGGTTTTGCTTACCGGATTCCCTTGCAAGCCGGGTACTTCGTCGGTGCCGGCCTACTGGCCCTGCTGATTGCCTGGCTGACGGTAGGTATCCAAGCCGTGAGGGCGGCCCGCGCCAACCCCGCGCAATCGCTGCGGGATGAATAAACCGCGCTGAAATCGACGGAAGGCCGGCGCTAAAGCAGGAGTGAACCAGCTCCACATGAAAAGCAGCGGATTTGGCAACCGAAACGGGCAGTTATGCCTGTCCAGTTTCCAACTGTTGCTTCAACCGGGCAATCCGCTCGGCCGCCAGCTGGGTAAGGCGAGCAACTACTTCCTCGGAAAATCCTTCTTTGAGCATGTTGACGGCCGCTTCTTCCTTGCCTTTCAGCAGCCCTTCTTCCTTGCCCCTCAGCAGCCCTTCTTCCTTGCCTTTTTGCAGCCCTTCCTTTTGTCCCAGTTGGTAGAAGATATCTTCTTTGACGTCGATTGTGATGGCCATCTGTTGCGCGGTGTTGAATACGGTTTCTCCCAGGTTTCTCAAAATCGCCAAACGGACCAGTTGCGCGGTCCGTTGCGACAACTCCAGTTTTCCTCTGGCGAGTTCCCTCAATTTAGCAAGAATCTTTTCCGCAACCAACACCGCAGGTTCTCCGCCCGAATCAGCCCTGGGCTGCCTTCGCAGCCGGTCCGCCGGTGCGGCTACTTCGTAGGAATGGCCAGCAGTGCTTCTTCACTGTGACTGGATTGAAGGAAGGTTTGGTAAGGGAAGCTTCGCAGGTCCACCAAATGGTAGGCAAAAGAGAGGTTTTCGGCCCGCAGTTCCCGCTCCATTTGCAGCTTGTCCCTGCCCACGTAGACAACGTACTGGCGGATGGGCAGCTTCTTCTGGTAATAAAGAAACCCGTAGTAGAGCAGCATCCGGGACAGCATTTGCTTGTCGTTGCTGCTCTGAAACTCGCAGTGCAGCACGAAGGGGTCGCCCACGGGGGGAGTCACTTGCCAAAGCTGATCGGCTTCCCGTTCGGAGGTGTACTGCAAATCTACGGGCAGGGGTTGGTAGTGCCCCGCGGGAATGCGGAGCAGTTTGTGGGCCACCACCGGGAAGATGTCCTTCAAGACTTCCCGGAATATCTTATCGTAGTCCTGCGCCATTGGGTAGAGGCAGCCAAAACACCCCGTTTCCACCCGTGGCGGAAACGGGGTAAGTAGGGCCTGACGGCCTAGTGAATCAGCCGGAACAGGCGGTTCCAGCGGATCTTCTCGGTGAAGCCGGCCTTGGAATCGGGATCGATGGAGAGCCAGATCACGAACGCCTTGCCCACGATGTGGTCGGCGGGCACGAATCCCCAGAAGCGCGAATCCGCGGAGTTATGGCGGTTGTCACCCATCATGAAGTAGTAATTCTGCTTGAAGACGTAATCGCGCTGCACCTGACCGTTGATGGATAGCTGGTTGTCCTTGACGGTCACGTTCTCGTTGCCTTCGTACTTTTCGATCGCTTCGTGGTAGAGGGCCACGTTCTTGGAATCCAATACGACCTTCATGCCTTCCTTCGGAATGGTAAGGGGGCCAAACCAGTCCTCGTTCCAGTCGAAAACCGGGGCGTTGGCCGTAGCGACGGAATTGGGGTAGACGGAGGCGGGTTCGCCCTTCTTTTTTTCCTGCCGGATTACCTGCTTGACGAAAGACATTTTCTTCAGTTCAGCGGCCGGAGCGAGCGTTGTGTGGATGGAGTAACTGAACCCTTCCGGGTGGCTCCCCGGTTGGGGATACACTTCTCCCCGGCCAGGGTCGTACTCAAAAATATGGTACTTACGAAAAGTGCGGTTATTCACCACTACGTTGGTCACCAGTGAATAGCGGAATTGCATCATTTCGGGGTTATCGGCGGGCTTGCCGTTCACGTACACCTGCAGGTCGCGCACTTCCAACACGTCGCCGGGAATGCCGATGCACCGCTTGATGTAATTGGTTTTCAAGTCGCTGGGGTAGGCCGGTTCCCCGGGCTCCCGGGGTGGGTAGTTGAACACAACCACGTCGTTGTTCTTCACCTTGGTGAAACCGGGCAGGCGAAACTGCGGCAGTTGAATCCAGTCGAGGTAGGAAGGGATATCGGTGCCCCAGATTTTCTGGTGCGTAAGCGGGATCTGCAGGGGCGTCTTGACGGTGCGCGTGCCGTAATGCACCTTGCTCACGAAGAGAAAGTCGCCCACCAGCAAGCTCCTTTCCATCGAGGGGGTGGGAATGGTGAAGGCTTCGAGCAGCAACCAGCGGATAAGGGTAGCGGCCACCACCGCGAAAACGATGGAGTCCAGCCACTCACGGGCTTTGGATTTGGGTTGGACTGGCTTTCCGGCCGCAGCCGGTCGTTTCTCGGGGGTCTTGGTTTTCGGTGAATCCATCGTTGAAAGAAGCCGTTAGCCTCTGGCTATCAGCAGTTGGTTACTTTAGTTGTCCGTTATTGGTTGTTGGTTTCAAACTGCTAGAAAGCGCTACTGTGTCCTTCCCTTCCATCTCCCTTCTTAATTCCAACTCTTTCCCGTTCGTAATTCGTAATTCATCACTTCTCATCCATCATCTCTTCCATTCCGAACACCCCGTGCCGACCGGCCTGCCGTTGCTGCACCAGCCATTCGGCGGCCAGCACGGCACCGAGGGCAAATCCTTCGCGGCTGTGGGCGGCGTGGGTGATGGTGATCTGATCAACGGCTGAGTCGTATTGAATGGTATGCGTACCGGGCACATTCCCTTCGCGCACCGAATGAACGGCGATTTGGTGAGGGGCGGCCGCGGGCTGGTCGGTCCAGGCCGTTTTCCGCTTGAGTGCGGCCAGTAATCCCTCGGTCAGGGTAAGGGCCGTGCCGCTCGGCGCGTCTTTCTTTTCGGTGTGGTGAACCTCCGTCACCGACACCTCGTACTGCGGATACGCGTTCATCCACTTGGCCAGCAGTGCGTTGAGTCGAAAAAAAAGGTTGACCCCGATGCTGAAGTTGGAAGCGTAGAAAAAGGCCCCCTGCTTTTCCTGGGTGAGTTGTTCGATTTCGGGCTTCCGCCCGAGCCAGCCCGTCGTGCCGCAGACCACCGGAATGCCGTGTTCGAGGCAGAAACGCAGGTTGGCGAAGGCCGCATCGGGCTGACTGAATTCGATGGCTACGTCGGGGCGACGATCCGTCGGGGGCGTGGTTTCGGCCATATCGGCCATATCGGCTTGGTTGTGCGCGTCAATGCGGGCAGTGATCACGTGGTTCCTTGCCGTGGCTACGCGCTCGATCACTTTGCCCATTTTTCCGTAGCCCAACAAAAGTACGCGCATATCAATGATCAATTACCAATGATCAATTATCCATGATCGATTGGATACGTAGGATGTCGGACGGAGAAAGCCCAGCCAAAGAAGTCCCAATTTAGGAACTCTGCTGCCAACTACCAAAACGGGTGTCAATGATCAACAGTCAATTGCTGCCGCACCGGGCGTTCAACGCGTTCGTCGGACGGCCGATGCCGTGGAGATCATTGATCACTGACAACCGATCATCGGAAAGTGAGCGTCAAGGTAACGCCCGCCACGGGTGGGAAGGCCGGGTTGGGCGGGCAACCGGGGCGGAATTGCAGCGACAAGTCCTCGTTGAGGTCGAAGCCTTTCAGGTGGGCGTCCACGTTGGCATCGACTACGTTGAGCCCCCACAGGGCGGCCATCAGGATGAGGTTCAGGGTGTAGTACCGCTCGTACAAATCCCAGCCTTGTTTGAGCTTCTCCCTGGATAAGTTAGAAAAATTTTGCAAGTTAATCACCGTGGTCGGGTTGTTCACTTTGCGCACGTATCCATCCTTGAACTCGCGGTACTGGCCATTGTAATTGATTGCAAGGTAGCCCAACACGGCAAACCCGCCGTAGATAATGGGCATTTTCCAGTAACTGCGGTTGTAGGCCTGCCCCGCGCCCGGCAGCGCCAGAGAGAGCAACGTCGCCTTGCGGGGAGACCTTTTCTTTTTTTCGTTCGGGCGCAACAGCGTGTCAGCCAGTGCCAGCGCGG
>JACMKY010000370.1 GCA_014379925.1 Cytophagales bacterium
CCTCATCGGGTGGCACCCATTCAGGGTCAATTAGCGACGAACAACTTGATGAGTGCGAAGATTATGGCGGTCTGACCCATAACAAGGGCGGCGGCCCACCGAAGGGTTTCCACTTCGGCGGCGTGGATCTCAACCCGCAAACCCGCCTCCACCCGAACCAGATCTTCCTTGGTGGCAAACACTTCCCTGATCCGCTCTAGGCTCAACCCGCTGCTGTTGCGTTCCCCAATGTAGGCGACTGTCGCCTTTGCTGCCTCTTCGGGCAGGCTTTTCTTCAGCAGCTCGTAGTATTCGATCTCGGTCATTGGCATAGTGGTAAAAATAATTATTGTGGCTCAAAGTTCAAAGCATGCCCGCAGGAAGCAAGCACAAAGTCAGCGCCTGCGCGCGGCGGTCCGGAGCGCGATCAAGGCCGTTGTCGGAGAGGCAGCCCCGCCGCAAACCAGAAATCAGTGGTAATTCCGGACCAACCAACTGGCAGCGCCGGTTGCCATTTTTTGTCAAGGGTCAGGTCGTATCGTTGTGGACGAATAAGCCCGGAACGGGGCCTTGGAAATCCTTGGATTCCTGCCAAGTTTTACCGCGGTCGGTGGTGTAGTAAGCTTTGGTCCAGGTGGTGACTAGCAACGTCTTGTCAATGTCCCCGGCGATGGCGTATGCCTCCCGGCCCGTGGGTACCTCCAACCGAATCCAATCCGGGTCTTCCATTACCGGAGAATCCTCTTTTTTGCAGGATCCCATACCAAACGCAATGCAGGCCAGGAAGAGAATCTTTTTCATCGGGCTGCGTTTTTAAGGCCAATACAGTGGAAAACGCCGCACTACCGGCAGTACGCCGCCAAGGAATCTTCCGGGTAGTTTACGCCCCGTCGGACGGCGTTTTGCCAGTCCTGGCAGGCGCCGGTGGTATCGCGCCGGACGAGCCGGGTGAGGCTGCGCAGGTAGTAGGCCTCTCCGCGGCGGGCATCCAGCCGCAGGGACTGGTCCAGGTCGGTGAGGGCCGCGTCGAATGCTTTCAGTTGGTAACTGCACAATCCGCGGTTGTAAAACATGGCCGCCGTGGGTTGTTCCGCGTAATGGATGGCGGCGTCGAAATCCCGGTGGGCATTCTGGTAATCGCCGAGCAGGGCGATCCGCAATTCGCCCCGTTGGTAATAGGCCTGCCAGAACTCCCGGTCGTAGCCCAGCACCTCCGAATACTTGAGCATGGCCGAGTAGGACTTTCCCTCCGCCACGGCCGCCCGGTAGAGCTGTTCATTCCGCGAGCGGTTCATGTAGTTGTAAAAGAAAACCAAGGCAACCACGAACGTAACAAACCCGATCCCGAACAGAATCGTCATTTTCCGTTCGTAACCCGGCGGGTATTCCACCCGGGAAACGGGACGGGCTCGGGAGTTGGCGGGGTACCGGCGGCGGCGGCCGCGAACGGGGGGTGGCACCCGCTGGTCTTCCCGGGCATCCGTTGGCTCGGGAGGGGGTGGCAGGGTGGTATAGTACTGTTTCAAGTCGTACACTGCCCGCTTCTCGTCGTGCGAAAGCACCTGGTAGGCGGCGCTGACCTGCTTGAACCGTTCCTCGGCCTCCGGATTGTTGGGGTTTCGGTCGGGGTGCAGGGTAAGGGCTAGCTTCTTGAAAGCCGTCTTGACCTCCTCCTTGCTGGCAGTCTGGCTTACTCCCAAAATCTGGTAATGATCGGGCATGGATGCGGGCAATCAGCCGTCAATGCGGCCTTTCGGACAAATAACTAAACTTCCGGAATGCGCGGCTTGTTGCGTAGCCGCCGTGAAACGGACGGGTGACCAAGCCCGACCGCCGGCTAAGCCAGCGCGAATTTCTTGCCGGGCATGGCTTTGACCACCCCCTGAAATTCCAGGTTGAGCAGCAGCGAGGCCAGGCGATTCACCGGAATCTGCGACTGCCAGCTCAGGTCGTCCATCAGCATGTCGGGTTGGGTGCGGAGCAAGGCAATCACCTGGCTTTCTTCCCCGGTAAACAGCAGGCTGTCGGCCATGAAAGGCTTCGAGGCGTCCGCGCCATCGGAACCGTTTTTGGGCTGGTTGTCCCAATTCAGCATCTCCTTTAAATCTCTGACGTTGGTGAAAATGGCCGCCTTGTTCTGCTGAATCAGCTTGTTGCAACCCACCGAGTAAGGCCGGTGTACATCGCCGGGAACGGCGAACACCTCCTTGTGGTAGTTGTTGGCGTATTCGGCCGTAATCAACGCCCCTCCCTTCACCGAAGCTTCCACCACGATCAGGGCATCGCTCAACCCGGCGATGATGCGGTTGCGGGCCGGAAAGCGGTGGGCGTCGGGTTGGCCTCCGAAGCGGTTTTCGGTCAGCAAGCCGCCTTGTTCTTCCATGGCCCGGGCGGTTTTCTGGTGCGTCGGCGGATAGACAATGTCCATTCCGGTTGCCATCACGCCGAGGGTAGCCACCTGGTATTTCAGGCAGGCGCGGTGCGCGGCGATGTCAATGCCGTAGGCCAGTCCACTGACCACCAACGGGTTGAAAGGCTGTAATTCTTTTACGATTTCTTCCGTCAGTCCCCGGCCGTAGTCGGTGGCCTGGCGGGTTCCCACGATGCCCAGGGTTTTGGCCGCGTTGAGGTCGGCGTTTCCCCGGTAATAGAGGAGAACCGGAGCGTCGTAGAGCCGCTTGAGGCGGTGGGGAAAATCCGCGTCGGTGTAGAAAAGCAGCCGCACCTGGTATTTCTCCGCCAGCCGCAGTTCAACTTCGGCGGCTTGCAGCGCCGTTTGTCGCTGCCGTTGAATGCCCTGCGCAATGCCCTCCCCCACGCCCGGAATGCGCGTCAGCTTGGCCGAACCACTCCGAAAGACCTCGGAGGCCGCCCCGCAGTAGCTGATGAGTTGCCTGATCAGCACGTCCCCGATTCCCGGTGTGAGCGTAAGGGCCAACTGATGCAATTTCTCATCCATCGGAATTAAGTAGACAGTTGGCAGTGGGCAATCAGCAATAGGCAATCAGAAAACAAAAGTCAAGGTTGCGTTCGTTGCGGCGTAATTGTTTTTTGTATTGTTTTTCTTTTCTTGCCAACTGCCAACTGCCAACTGCTCCCCTTACCAACTGCCTACTTAAACATCCCCAGCGGATCGGGTTTTTTGGCGATCAGTTCGGTCAGGTAACTAAAATCCATCCCCGCGATGCTGATCGATCGGCTTTTGTGCAGGTTCTCCCAGGCCTTGTCGTAGTCAGCGAGGTAAAAATAAACCATGGATAGTTTGGCGTAGGCGTCCCCGTTGGTGGAATCGACCTGAATGGCTTTGTTGAGCAGGCCCCGGCTCGTTTCCACTTCCTGCTTGTCGTTTTTCTCCTTGTACCGGTTGAGGCGCAACGAGGCGGCATCCACCAGCATGCCCGCATTGTTCGATTCCAGCGCCAGCGCCTTGGTAAGCAGATCGATGCCCTGGTCAGTTTTGCCCTGACCCGCGCTGATGGCGCCCAGTCCCCAGTACGGATTGGCATTCTTGCCGTTGAGCAGCCAAGCCAGGTTGAACCGGTGGATGGCCGTGTCCTGCTTGCCTTCCGCCAGGTATTCCCAGGCGCGGGTCTCGAAAAATTTGCTGGCTTCCTCGCGGCTGCCGAAGCTCCGGTCGCAATCGGCCAGGAAAGCCTGGTCTTCCCGCAACTGGACTTCCGTTTTCGGCTGGCTGCCGAACAGAGGAAGTAGTTTGGGGTCCACCACGGCGGCCGTTGCCGGCGGCGACTGAGCAGGTTGGGATGCCGGGACGGGTTGCGCGTTGGTCGAAACAGCTTCCTTCTTTTTTCCTTTGCGCTGCGCATGGACATTAAAAGCAATGAAGAAGGCAAAGGCAATCATCCACGCGTGTTTCATTCGGGTAGTTGGAGTTGGTTTGTTTGGTTCGGTCGATTCTGGAACGGAATACGGATTCGCCAGTGCGGGCAATCCGCCGGGAGTTACTCGCAGCGGTGGTCCGCTGGACAAGCTTCCTCGTCAGGAACCGTGGAGACCGGCAACAGTCCCGTTCGGGCACCACGACCGGCCGCTAAAATAAGCACAAGACCCCGACTTTACAAGACCGGTCGCCTGCCAAGTCACCGGGTCGGTCCTCGTTGGGTCGGCCCGTGACGAAAACCTTCGGTCCCGCCAACGCGTTGAGCAGAAAAACCGAATCCGGCTCTTCGTCGTTACGTTATGCGCCACGTTGTTCTGTTCGATGGAGTGTGCAATTTTTGCAACGCTACCATCAACTTCGTTATTGACCACGACCGGGCGAACCGGTTCGTGTTCGCGCCGCTTCAGTCGGAGGCGGGCCGCCAACTCCTGCAAACCAACGGCCTGGATGCCGCCAAGCTGGACAGTGTCGTTTTGTTGAAGAATGGGGTGGTTCACCAGAAATCCGACGCGGCCCTTCAAATCGTCCGCGAACTCGACGGCCCCTGGTCCCTGCTCTACGTCTTCCGGATCCTCCCCCGTTTCCTGCGCAATTTCGCATACGACATCCTGGCCCGCAACCGCTACCGCTGGTTCGGTCGCCGCGACTCCTGCCGGATGCCCACGCCCGAACTGCGACAACGATTCCTGGCGTAGGAAGGGTTGGTTGGGTTGCAGGTTACCAGGCTGCCTTCGCAGCGCTACTTCGTAGGGTTGCAGGTTGTTGAGGTGCAGGTTATTGATTTTTTGTGATGAAATCGTGGAGGCGAAGCGATATGGCGCGGTGACAAGCTCCCCGTGTTGGTTTTTAACCATATTTACAACCTGCAAACCAACCAACCTGCAACCTGTAACCTGCAACTAACCTAAAACCCCCATGAAAGCATACATTTTCCCCGGCCAGGGGTCCCAGTTTCCGGGAATGGGCCAGGATTTGTACGACCGCTCCGCGTCCGTGCGCGATTTGTTCGAGCGAGCCAACGACCTGCTGGGTTTTCGCCTCACCGGGGTCATGTTCGGGGGGAGTGAAGAAGAACTCAAACGCACCGACGTCACGCAGCCCGCCATTTTCCTGCATTCCGTGGCCTTGGTTTCCACCGTCGAGGGGTTCCAACCCGCCATGGTGGCGGGCCATTCGCTGGGTGAATTCTCGGCCCTGGTCGCCAGTGGGGTCCTTTCGTTCGAGGATGGGCTGACGCTCGTAGCCAAACGGGCGGCGGCGATGCAGAAGGCCTGCGAACGCAATCCCTCCACCATGGCGGCCGTGTTGGGTCTCGACGACGAGACGGTGGTCGCGGTTTGCGCCTCGGTGGAGAACGAAGTGGTGGTGGCGGCCAACTTCAATTACCCCGGCCAGGTGGTGATTTCGGGTACCCACGAGGGCGTGCGGCGAGCGGGCGAAAAGTTGAAGGAGGCCGGTGCCAGGCGGGTATTGCCCTTGTCGGTGGGTGGGGCCTTCCATTCACCGTTGATGGAACCCGCGCGGCAGGAATTGGCCAAAGCCATCCGGCAAACCGTCT
Organism: Cytophagales bacterium; assembly: GCA_014379925.1. GTDB lineage: Bacteria > Bacteroidota > Bacteroidia > Cytophagales > ES-bin-26 > ES-bin-26. The sequence continues at coordinate 5,436 of JACMKY010000370.1, forward strand.
TCCAGGCCCCCGTTTGTCCGATTTACCAGAACGCCACGGCCCGCGCGGCCCGCGAAGTAACCGACATTCAAACCAACCTGATCGAACAACTGACGGCTCCGGTGCGCTGGACGCAATCGGTGGAAGAGATGATGCGCGACGGAGCGGGTACCTTCGTGGAGTGCGGACCGGGCAAAGTATTGCAAGGCCTGGTGAAAAAGATTGCGCGCGAGGCCGAAGTGGAAGGTGTCTGAGGTTGCCCGGAATGCCGATTGCGGAAAGGCAGGCAGACTCCGTAAACGACCGACTTTTTCAAAATATAGTTTTGGGAATTGCGAAAGGATGCCTATTTTTGCCGTGCTAAAAAAACAGCGTTAAAATAGCATTGCCCGATCGTCTAACGGCAGGACAGCAGATTTTGGTTCTGTTTGTGGTGGTTCGAATCCATCTCGGGCAACGAGCCAGCCCCCACTAATCCAAGATTGGTGGGGGCTTTTTGTTGGGTACCAAAAAATAAATCAGGATGGGAATAGTGGCCAATTTCCTTCGCGTAACCCAGCACGAGTTGGACGAAATACTTAATAATTCTTCTATTCTTGAAGACCGTATTGAGTGGCCAGACGACCCGGCCTTGCTGAACATCGACAAAGCTTGGGCAGGCATTCTTTACCTACTCACCGGGTACAACTGGGAAGAAGCTGAAAAGACACCGCTACCTTTGGTACGGGCAATTCTGGGCGAACGGGTGGTGGACGAGGAACAGGAGATGGGATACGGACCCGCCCGGTACGTGGCCGTTGCCCAAGTGAAGGAAATTGATCAGGAACTCTCGGCGGTTTCGGGGGAAATCTTGAGCGGTCGCTTTGATGGCAGGAAGATGATGAGGAAAGGC
>JACMKY010000371.1 GCA_014379925.1 Cytophagales bacterium
GCCCGGTTTGAATTGGTGGACGGTCAGATCGTGTCCTTGTACTCCGGCGAGCCCGTGGATGAAACGTTGGTGGCGTACGTGCTGAGCGGGGAGTTTGACCAAAAGCAACTGCCCACGTTTCCCACGCCGACGGAAAGACACGACACCATCGTTTCCAATTTGCACGCCCTGTTGGCTGCGCTGCTGAAAGGCCAATCTTTCAGGGTATACTCCCAAGCGACGGGCGTCTTTATTGAGAAAAAAGAGCAATCGCGTTTCCCGGATATCGTGGTCGTACGCAAGGATGACCAACAACGAACCCGACTGCACCAAGTGTTGAATCCCGTTGTCCTGGTGGAAGTACTGTCCAGGTCCACGCAGAACATCGACAAAGCGGAAAAGCTGGAAGAATACCAGAGTTTACTGAGTGTTGAAGAGTACGTAATGGTTGCCCAGGACCAGCCCCGGGTAACGGTGTACCGAAAAATCAGCGCCAGCAAGTGGGAAGAGGAAATTTTTGAGGGCTTGGATCACGGCGTGGAAATGAAGTCGCTGGGCTTGGTTATCGGGCTCCGGGACGTCTACGAAGACGTGGTTTTTGAAAAATCCGTTTGAATGAAGCTTCATTCATCACGCGACTTATACCGTTGCGACGCAACGGCCCTACGTACGAATTACGACTGATCAGCATGGGAAAGCCGAAGGGATTCATGGAGTACAACCGGGAGGTGCCGAAGACCAAACGCCCGGAAGAGCGCATCAACGATTACGACGAAATTTACCTGGCGTTTGCCGAAGAGAAAACCCAGCAACAGGCCGCCCGCTGCATGGACTGCGGCGTCCCGTTCTGCCACCACGGTTGTCCGCTGGGAAACAACATTCCCGATTTCAACGACGCGGTGTGCGAAGGCGACTGGGAACTGGCGATCGAAATCCTGGGCAAGACCAACAACTTTCCCGAATTCACGGGCCGGATCTGTCCCGCCCCTTGCGAGGGCGCGTGCGTGCTGGGCATCAACAAGCCGCCGGTGGCCATTGAGCTCATCGAGAAATCCATTGCCGAAAAAGCGTTCGAGTTGGGCTACATCCAGGCGACCCCACCCGCCGTACGGACCGGCAAGAAAGTCGCCGTGATCGGTTCCGGCCCGGCGGGGCTGGCGGCGGCGGCCCAGTTGAACAAGGCCGGCCACTGGGTCACCGTCTTCGAGCGCGATGACAAAATCGGGGGCCTGCTCACCTACGGCATTCCCGATTTCAAGCTCGAAAAATGGGTGGTAAACCGACGGGTGGCCTTGATGGAGAAAGAAGGAATCACCTTCCGGACCCGCGTCCACGTGGGCGTCGACCTTTCCGGACGGCAATTGATGGACGACTACGACGCCCTGGTGGTCTGCGCGGGGTCTACCGTGCCCCGCGACCTGCCCATTCCGGGCCGTCACCTGAAGGGCATCCACTTCGCGATGGACTTCCTCTCCCAGCAGAACACCCGCGTCACCGGCGGCCAGGTATCTTCCTGGCGCGAGCAGGCGGACATCTGGGCCACGGAAAAGGACGTAGTGGTAATCGGCGGGGGCGATACCGGCTCGGAGTGCATCGGCACCTCCAATCGCCACAAAGCCAGATCGGTCAATCAGTTGGAACTGCTCACCCAGCCCCCGTTGCAGCGCACGCCCAACAACCCCTGGCCGTTGTGGCCCATGGTGCTGCGGACTTCGTCCTCGCACGAGGAAGGGGCGGTGCGCAACTTCTCCATTCACACGAAGGAATTCCTGGGGGACGAAAACGGCCACGTCCGGGCCATCAAGGTGGTGGACATCGAGTGGAAGACCGGCCCGGACGGACGGTTTCAACACGTGGAGCTGCCGGAAACCGAACGCGAGCTACCGTGTGAATTGGCCCTGCTCGCCATCGGCTTCCTGCACACCCAACCCGGGGGCCTGATCGACGAACTGGCGCTGAAAAGGGATGAACGCGGCAACCTCCAATGCCACGACTACCAGACCACAGTGAAAAAAGTATTCGCGGCGGGCGACGCCCGGCGGGGTCAGTCGCTGGTGGTATGGGCCATCTCCGAAGGCCGCGAAGCGGCCCGCGCCGTGGACACGTACCTGATGGGAAGTTCGGTGCTGGAATCCAAGGACGACTCCTTCCTCACCGTAGCGACGGTGCGGTAGCGTCCGAAGCGTTGGTGAAGTCAACAGGGTTGATGGGGTTGGAAGGGTTGTCGCTTTCTTCAACGTCGCTACAGAGCCTGGCCAACTGACTAACCAAGGGCCACTCCCTTCCGACCGTGCGCCTTATTCCGGCCTTGACCGGGAGCGTAGTTGAAGGGAGTGGCCTGAACCAAAGAAGGCGTTTCGACTTCGCTCAACGGGACAGTAGCCAAAGTCTCCTGGTGTATTCATTTCTTACCCTTCCCCGTGCAGAAAGGCTTTGCGGGCCAGCAGGGTTGCTTCGCTTTCGCGGTAATCGGGGTCATCCACGCAGCAGTCCACCGGGCAGACCGCGGCGCACTGCGGTTCCTCGTGGAAACCCATGCATTCGGTGCACTTGCTGTGGATGATGTAATAGAACTCGTTCGAGACGGGCGTCTGGGGGGCTTTTCCGTCCACCACCGTTCCATCCGCCAGGTCCACCCGTTTCAAGCTGGTACCACCTCCCCAGGTCCACTCCGCGCCGCCTTCGTAGATGGCCGTGTTGGGACACTCCGGTTCGCAAGCCCCGCAATTGATGCACTCGTCGGTAATCATGATAGCCATGGCGCGAATCCTTTTTGCCCGCCGGACGGCAGGCTTCTTGTTTAATTGTGAACAGCAAACTAGCATTGCAACAAAGTTACGCCGGGATTGTTCCCCTACCAAAAACCCGGAAACGTAAAAGTACCCACCAACCGTTTACCGTTTGACCCAACGAGGGTGAACGGAAAGGGTGACCGAGCCTGAGCAATGGATGTGAAGCAGAGGATTGATTCGCTGGCCGCTTTGGGAGAATACCTGGTAAGCCCCGCGGGCCGGGAAGCCACCGACCGGTGGGCGGGGAAGGCGGAAGCGCAAAACCGCTGGTTCACCCTTGAAAACGTCCGGACTTCCCTGGCAAGCCTGGCGATGAATTACTTGGTTCGAAGCCAGTTGACCCGTTGGGCAGCCAACTATCCGCTCGAAACCGTACGCCCGCGCCGGGTAGGCGTGGTGATGGCTGGCAATATTCCCGCCGTGGGTTTCCACGACCTGCTGTGCGTGCTGGTGAGCGGCCACGGGCTGTGGGCCAAGCTCAGTTCGCAGGATTCCGTACTGCTCCCGGAAATGGCGGGCGTGCTGTTGAAAATCCAACCGGCGTGGGCCGGTTCCATCCGGTTCGTGGAGCGACTCAACGAGGTGGAGGCCATCATCGCCACCGGCAGCGACAATTCAGCCCGCTACTTCCGCCATTATTTTGGCAACCGTCCCCACCTCATTCGGCAAAACCGCACCGCGTGCGCGGTGTTGCGCGGCAACGAAACCACCGCCGACCTGACTCGCCTGGGAGGGGACCTGTTGCAGTATTTCGGTCTGGGATGCCGCAGCGTGTCCAAACTGTTTGTCCCGCCCGGGTACGATTTCAACGCGTTCTTCGGGGCCGTGCAGCCATTGGAAGGGGTCATTCAGCACACCAAATACCGCAACAATTACGACTATAACAAATCCATCCTGCTGGTCAACGGGGCGCGTCACCTGGACAACGGCTTCCTGTTGGTGGCCGAAAACCAATCCCTGGTTTCCCCGGTTTCGGTGGTCTATTTCGAGGAATACCGGGATGAAGCGGACCTGACCGCCCGGATGACCCGCCACCAGGACCGGATCCAATGCACGGTGGCCGCCGCCGGGTGGTACCCCGGCAGCGTTCCCTTCGGAACCGCCCAGGCACCCGGCTTGACCGATTACGCCGACCAGGTGGACACGATGCGTTTTCTGGCCACGTTGCCCAACGGGTGACCGTCCCCGCAATCCCTGCCAGTCCGTTTTTCTGCCTTCCCTTTCCGCGCGCAGCCGACTGCCCGCCGCATCCGCTGGATCGTGCCCGGTTTTCTGGCTTCTGTACCAAATGTGATCCGAAGCAATTGGATTGCCGCTCTCCCCGGCCTTACCTTCGAAGACTTTTCTTTCCGTCGTATACGGGCACACTCTTTGCAATGCCTACCCGGTAAGAACCAATCCATGAAGCAATTTCTCCAACTCATTTTTTACTCTTTTCCGATGCAACTCCTGTTGCTCAACATTCGGAAGAACAAGGTGTTGTTGGCGTTCTGGTTGATCCTGTTCGGCATCGTTACCCAGCAGATCGGCCGCATCTTCGGCATCTCCTACCTGTTTCTCGACCCGGAATACGTCAATCAGGTGGGCTTCGGCAGCCTGTTCATCATGGGACTCGCCATCGGCGGCTTCACCATGGCCTTCCACATTTCGTGTTACATCCTCGACAGCCGCAAATTCGTTTTCCTGGGCAGCCTGCGACGGCCCATCACCCGCTTCTGCATCAACAACAGCCCCATCCCGTTCGTGTTCGTGCTGGTTTACCTGTTGTGCTTCGTCCGTTTTCAGTTGCGGAATGAATTGCTGTCGGTGGCCGATGTTTTGTGGCAGGCCTCCGGGCTGGTGCTGGGTTTCGTAACGATGATCCTGGTTATTTTCTACTACCTGGTTCTCACCAACCGGGACCTGTTCAAAACGCTGGCCTCGCAACTGGGCCGCGGATTCAAGCGCCGGCGAATGAACCGGGTGAACGTGATGTTGCGCATCAACGACGCCAAGAAGGACCTGATCCGGGTGGATACCTACTTCGAGAGCCTGATCCGGGTTCGGAAAGTCAACCCGACCGCGCCCTACGAGAACCGGGTCATCCTCAAGATGTTCGACCAGAACTACCTCAACGCCATCGTCATGGAAATTGTGGTGGTGGCGTCGGTGCTGGTGCTCGGGTTTTTCCGCGACAACCCGGTTTTCCAGATTCCGGCCGGGGCCAGCCTGGTGTTGCTCTTTACCATCGTCGTGATGCTGCGCGGGGCCGTCTCGTACTGGCTCAAGGGCTGGTCGGTCACGATCGGGTTTTTGCTGCTCTTTGTGGTCAACTACCTGGTTGCCAACGACTATTTCCGGGCCGATTACGAGGCGTATGGGTTGAACTACGGGGGCAAGAAGGCGGAATATTCCATGGCCAACCTCCGCACCCCCGATGGTCCGGAGCGCTACGAGGCCGACAAGGAACACACCGTGGGAATCCTGTCCAGGTGGCGCGCCGGGTTTCCCGCCGATCGCCCGCCCAAAATGGTGTTTGTCTGCACCAGCGGCGGTGGACAACGGGCGGCGGTGTGGACTATGCGCACGCTTCAGTACGCCGACAGTGCCCTGGAAGGCCGCCTCATGCGCCACACCCGCCTGATGACGGGGGCTTCGGGCGGCCTGGTGGGGGCCAGCTTTTTCCGCGAACTCTGCCTGAGGAAAAACCGGGGTGACTCCATCCGCGTGTACGACGACCGGTTTCTGACCGACGTGGCCCGCGACAACCTCAACGCGATCGTGTTCAGCCTGGTGGTGAACGACATTTTTTTCCGCTTCCAGAAATTCACCTACCAGGGCCGGTCTTACCACAAGGACCGGGGGTATGCCTTCGAGGAGCAACTCAACAAAAACACGGACGGCATGCTCGACAAACCCCTCTCGGATTACTACGAACCCGAACGGCAGGCCCTCATTCCGATGCTGATCATGGCGCCCACCGTCATCAACGACGGACGCAAGCTGTTCATCTCACCCCAACCCGTCTCCTACATGACCATCCCGGGAACCGTTCCGCAAAGGGTACTCGGAACGGCACCGTCCTTCTACTCGGGTAGCTTCCGGTACCCCTCCATTCAGGGTATTGAATTCGGGCATTTCTTCGCCGAGCAGGATGCCCACCGGCTGCGTTTCCTGAGTGCGCTGCGGATGAGCGCCACCTTTCCCTACATCACGCCCAACGTGCAACTGCCCAGCGAACCCGCCATGGAAATCATGGACGCGGGGCTGTCGGACAATTTCGGCATTTCGGATGCCGTGCGCTTCCTGCACGTATTCAAGGACTGGATCGCCCAGAACACGTCGGGCGTCGTCTTCGTCTGCATCCGCGACACCCCCAAGAATCCGGCCATCGCCAAGAACGTTTCGCAATCGTTGTTCCAGAAAGTGTTCACCCCCATCGGCAGCTTCTACGCCAACTGGGAGCACTTGCAGGACATCAACAACGACAACAGCCTCGAATTCGCCCAGACCTGGTTCCGGGGCCGGATCGACCGGGTGGAACTGGAATACATTCCCCACGCCTCCCTGCTTCCCGTTGACGATTCGACCGCCGTGGTGACCGATGCGATCGAACTCGACAAGGTGCGCGCCGCTTCGCTGAGCTGGCACCTGACCGGATTCGAAAAGGAAAGCATTCGCAATGCCATTCTGGAGGAACACAACCAGCGGGCCATCCGCCGGCTACAAGCGCTGCTGAAAGATCCGATGGCCGGGGAAAACCGCCTTCAGCCGGGGAAGTGAGCTGTAGTCAGCCTTTCCTCACCTCGGTTGCCCCCGCTGGTAGGTGAGTTCGGTAACGAAGCCCAGGGCGTTCAGGCGGATGGCCACCGTGCGGGCTTGCGAGACGGCCCGGGCGTTGTCGCACTGCGGACCCGTTTCCAGGTAGTAAACGAAGTACTTCTGGCCCCGCCCCTGCAACGCCTGGGCATCGGGTTTGCCCAGCAGGCCCAGGATTTCCGGTTCCGTCAAGCCGCGCAGGTCCCGCCGGATGGCCTCCAACTCGCCCGCCAGCGCTTCCCGGCGGCCCGTGCAGCCCAGGCGGTCCCGTTGCCAGTCGGCGGCGGGGAAGTTGAACTGTTTGGGTGAGCCGCACGCCACGGCCAGCAGCGAGCCGATCAGTAGACCCAGCACGCCGCGCGGGTTGAACGGTTGGAAAGGGGTAGGAAGTGGCTTCACGGGAGCAGGGGGATGAATTGGCGTACTTTTTCTTGCGTACTGTTTGCAAAAATACGCGTAGCTTCTATATTTGCGGCGGATTAAACAACCAATGAACCAATCTGCACTTTACTCCGGCTGGTGGTGGCGCGTTTCGGAAACCCGGTGCGTGGACAAGTTGGTGCGGTGCTTTTGATATTCCTACGTCAAACCCAAGCGAGCCTACTGTTCAACCCAGTAGGCTCTTTTTTTTTACCCACTCCACCCTGAAGCCTTGAAAACGTATCCGCTCCGAACGACTCACAAGAAACTACTCGCTGACACGCTGACGCCGGTGAGCATTTACCTCAAACTGCGCGACAAGTTCGTGAACAGCATTCTGTTGGAAAGCTCCGATTACCACGGCAACGAGAACAGCTTTTCTTACCTCTGCTGCCAACCCATTGGCAAGTTCGTGCTGACCCCCCGCGGCGTGACGCAGCAATTTCCCGACGGCTCCGAAACCCAGGTCCCGCTGACCGACAAGGGACAGGTGTTGGCGCAGCTCCGGCAGTTTTCGGGACGGTTTGTCGCCGAACCCAGTCCCTTCCGGTTCATCAGCAACGGGTTGTTCGGCTACGTGGCCTACGACGCAGTGCAGTTTTTCGAAGACCTGACCCCCACTGCCGACCGGCCCTTCGACATTGACATCCCCCTGATCCATTACCAGGTATTTCGTTACGTGATTGCCATCAACCACTTCAAGAACGAACTCCACATTTTCGAGCACCGCTGGGAAGACCAATCGACGGCGGCGGCATCGGCGGAGGAAGGGGGCATCGCTTACCTGGAATCCCTGATCCGGAACAAGAACTTTCCGCTCTACGCCTTTCACCCGGAGGAGGCGGAGGCGTCCAACTTTACCGACCGGGAATTCCTGGACGTGCTGGCCCACGGTCAGTCGCACTGCCAGCGGGGCGACGTGTTCCAGATTGTGCTTTCCCGCCGCTTCTCCAAGCGGTTCCGGGGCGACGAATTCAACGTGTACCGGGCCCTGCGCTCCGTCAATCCTTCGCCGTACCTGTTTTATTTCGATTTTGGCAGCTACAAGATTTTCGGCTCCTCCCCCGAGGCGCAGATCGTCATCAAGGGCAGCACGGCGAGCATTTACCCCATTGCGGGCACGTTCCGGCGCACCGGCGATGACCAGGCCGATGCCGAACTGGCCCGCCGTCTCTACGACGACCCGAAGGAAAACGCCGAACACGTGATGCTGGTGGACCTGGCCCGCAACGACCTGAGCCGCCACAGTGACCACGTGGAGGTGAAAACTTTCAAGGAAATTCAGTACTATTCGCACGTCATTCACCTGGTTTCGCACGTGCAGGGGCAGATCAACGGCGGGACGTCGGCGCTGCAAATGGTGGCCGATACCTTTCCGGCGGGAACGCTGTCGGGCGCACCCAAGCACATGGCCATGCAACTCATCGACCGCTACGAGAACGTAAGCCGCGGCTACTACGGGGGTTGCATCGGCTTCATGGATTTCAACGGCGATTTCAACCACGCCATCATGATCCGCTCCTTTTTGAGCAAGGACAGCGTGCTCCACTACCAGGCCGGGGCGGGCGTGGTGGCCAAGTCAAGCGCCGAAAGCGAGTTGCAGGAAGTGAACAACAAGCTGGCCGCCCTCCGCCGGGCGATCGAACTGGCGAAGGAAATTTGAGACGGGCGGGTGGATTGGAGGTGAACCCGCAAAATCAACTTTCCAGCGCAGTACGCGCAAGGAAGGCCGGAGAAAAGCAGATGCGGCCGGTTCCTGCGTGCTGGCTACTTCGTTGCATTGCAACGAAGCTACTGAATAAATACGGTGCTTCGTGGTTCGACAAGCTCACCATCGCTCAGCATGACCGTTGATTACTGATTATGAAAACCCTCGTACTCGATAACTACGATTCTTTTACCTACAACCTGGTTTATTTACTCAAGGAACTGGGCGCGGCGGTGGAAGTGCACCGCAATGACAAGATTGCGTTGGAAGAAGTGGAGCGTTTCGACAAGATCCTGCTTTCGCCCGGCCCGGGTATTCCCTCCGAAGCGGGCATCATGCAGGCGCTGATCCGGGAGTACGCGCCGGTCAAGAGCATCCTGGGCGTTTGTCTGGGGCACCAGGGCATTGCCGAAGTATTTGGTGCCACCCTCGAAAACATGGGTGAAGTCCGGCACGGCGTGGCCACGAAGGCGATCATCGAGCCCGGCGGCGAGCGGTTGTTCCGGGGCGTGCCGCCGGTCGTGCAGGTCGGCCGCTACCACTCCTGGACGGTGGTTCCCCACTCCGTACCGGATACCGTTTCCATCACCGCGGTGGACGAAAACGGTCAGGTCATGGCGCTCTCGCACAAAACCTACGACGTGAAAGGCGTTCAGTTCCACCCCGAGTCCATCCTGACCGAACACGGTAAGCGCATACTGGAGAACTGGCTTTCACAATGACCAACGAATAAAAAGATTGTTTACGGTAACTGACAATTGACAATTGACTATGTTTTTGGAAACGGAGCGGCTGTATTTGCGGCAGATTGTGGCCGACGACCTGGAGGCGGTGTTTGCCCTCGACCGCGATCCGGAGGTGATGCGTTACATCAAGCCGCCTTTCACGGAAAAAAGCCAGGCCAGGGAATACATTCAACAGGTGAGGGAATACAACGAAAAGCACCCCGGCCTGGGCCGCTGGGCGATGCTGGAACGGGCAACCAACGCATTTGTCGGCGTCTTTTTACTCAAGGACCTGGAAGGCACGGAAGAAATTGAAGTGGGTTACCGGATGCACCGGCGTTTCTGGGGCCGGGGCTACGCCACCGAAATGACGAAGGCCGTGCTGCAATACGGCTTCGGGCAGTTGGGCTTGCGCCGCATCGTCGCCATCGCCCAGCCCGCCAACCGGGCCTCTACGCACGTGATGGAAAAGTGCGGGCTGCGCTTCGAGAAAAAGGCTTACCATTACCAGACCGACGTGGTGCTGTACGCCATTGAAAAGACCTTGGTCGGGAAAATCGAGGTACGTCCCGGTTCGATCGGCGATATCTTGGCCGTGTATCCCGACATTCCGGAGTTGCAACGTCCGCCCGGGGCCGACGAATACCGGAAAAGGTTGTTCGGGGCTCCCAAGCACTTGCTGCTGGTGGCCTACGCGGGGAGCGAACCAGTGGGATTCAAGGCTGGCTACGAGCGCGAGCCCGACGGTTCGTTTTACAGTTGGATGGGCGGGGTGGCCCACCCCCACCGTCGGCGCGGAATCGCCTACCAGTTGGCCCGGGCCATGGAAACCTGGGCAATGGCCCAAGGGTACCGCGCCCTTCGGTGCAAGACCCGCAACGCGCACAAACCGATGCTGCTGTTTGCCCTCTCGAATGGATTTGACATTGTGGGCGTTGAGCCAAGGGATTCCGTCGGGGCGCATCGAATTACACTGGAAAAAAAATTATGACCCTGAAAGACCTCCTTGCTCCGTAAACGGACCGCTGCCCATGAGAGACTTGCTTGATCACCTATTCGAATACAAAACCCTGGACAAGGAGCGGGCCAAGGAGGTGCTGCTCAACATCGCCCAGGGCCGCTACAACCACGCCCAGGTCACGGCTTTCCTGACCGTGTACCGGATGCGGAGCATCACCGTGGAAGAACTCGAGGGCTTTCGCGACGCGATGCTCGAACTGTGCCTGACGGTGGACCTGTCGGCCTACGACCCGATGGATGTGTGCGGCACGGGGGGCGACGGCAAGGATACCTTCAACATCTCCACGCTGGCTTCCTTCGTGGTGGCCGGGGCCGGGCAACGGGTGGCCAAGCACGGCAACTACGGCGTTTCCTCCTTGTGCGGGTCTTCCACCGTGATGGAATACCTGGGTTACCGTTTCACCAGCGATGCCGGGTTCCTGACCCGCAAGGTGGAAGAAGCCAACATCTGTTTCCTGCACGCGCCCCTGTTTCACCCGGCGATGAAATACGTGGGGCCGATCCGCAAGGAGTTGGGCGTAAAGACCTTCTTCAACATCCTGGGGCCGATGGTAAACCCGGCTTTTCCCCAAAAGCAACTGGTGGGCGTATTCAGCCTCGAACTGGCGCGGCTCTACGCCTACCTCTACCAACAGACCGACAAGCAGTTTGTCATTCTCCACGCGCTGGATGGCTACGACGAAATCTCGCTGACGGGCAGCTTTAAGCTGATCAGCAACCGGCAGGACCAGGTGCTGACCCCGCAGGACCTGGGCCTGGACCAGTGCCGGCCCGAACAACTTTCCGGCGGCACGTCGGTCAAGGAATCCGCCGACATCCTGCTCCGCGTGTTGAACGGCCAGGGCACCCCCGCCCAGCACCAGGCCGTGATTGCCAACGCCGGCGTGGCCCTCTACTGCGCCGACGAACGGATTTCGCTGCCCGACGCCCTGGCCAAAGCCCGGGAATCGCTCGAAAGTGGCCAGGCAAGGACGTGCTTCCAGAAACTGATGGCTTAGTTACCCAACCAACAACCCGACGATGAACATACTCGACGAAATCATTGCCCACAAGCGGACGGAAGTGGCCGAACGCAAGGAACTCTACCCGACGAAGCTGCTCGAAACCAGCGTTTACTTCCCGACGCAACCCGTGTCGCTGAAAAAGTACCTGCTCCGTTCCGACAAATCGGGCATCATTGCCGAGATCAAGCGCAAATCGCCTTCCAAGGGCGACCTCAACCGTTACGTGTCGGTGGAGCGCACGTCCATCGGCTACATGCAGGCGGGGGCCTCGGCCTTGTCGGTGCTGACCGACGCCCGGTTTTTCGGGGGTAAGAACGAAGACCTGACCACGGCCCGGAAATTCAACTTCTGTCCCATTCTCTGCAAGGACTTCACGGTGGACGAGTACCAGGTGATCGAGGCCAAGTCCATCGGTGCCGATGCCATCCTGCTGATTGCCGCCGTGCTGGAGCCGGAAGAAATTAACCGACTGGCGCAAACCGCCCGTTCGTTGGGTTTGGAAGTATTGCTGGAAGTGCACGACCGCCAGGAACTGGCGCGGAGCCTGTCGCCGCACGTGGACCTGGTCGGGGTGAACAACCGTAACCTCAAGGATTTCAGCACGTCGGTGGAAACCTCGGCCGAACTGGCCGAACTCATCCCAGCCGGGTTCGTGAAGGTGTCGGAGAGCGGAATCAGCGGGGCGCAAACCATTTGGCGCCTCAGGGAGTTGGGATACCGGGGCTTCCTGATCGGCGAAACCTTTCTGAAGCACAGCCGCCCCGAGAAGGCCTGCGCGGCGCTGGTGGAAGAACTCCGGCGCGAAGGGATGCGACGGGAAGAACCGCCGCGCCCGGTTCCGGCAACGAAGACGGTGGCCTGAAAGCGTTTATTTTATCGGCGATAATTCCTTATCTTTAACGGTATTGTCGGTTCAACACCCTAACTTTCTAATCCAACATCAATGGTAAAGATCAAAGTTTGCGGAATGCGCGAGCGGACGAACATCCGGGAGTTGCTCGAACTCCATCCCCATTACGTCGGGTTGATCTTCTACGACAAGTCGCCCCGTTTCGTGGGCGAAGGGCTGGATGCCGAACTCCTGCTTTCCGTTCCGAAGACCACCCGGAAAGTGGGCGTTTTCGTCAATTCCAATTTCGATTACATCCTGAAAAACGTCCGCAAGTACGGCCTGGACTTCGCGCAGCTGCACGGCGGCGAAACGCCCGAGTTTTGCCGGAGCCTGCGCTCCAAGGGCGTGAACGTGATCAAGGCCTTCGCCATTGGTGAGGGGTTCAATTTCCGGCAACTCAACAATTTCAAGCAGCACTGCGATTTCTTCCTCTTCGACACCAAGGGGGAAAACCCGGGCGGCAACGGTCAGGTATTCGATTGGCAAGTGCTCAACGAGTACGACAACCAAAAGCCGTTCTTCCTCAGCGGGGGCATTGGACTTGACCAGGCCGATTCGCTGGCCGAGATGGGTCACCTCAACCTCCACGCCGTTGACCTCAACAGCCAGTTCGAAGTCAGTGCCGGCCTCAAAGACATCGCCAAGATCAAGGAGATGGTGAGCCGCCTGCGGGAAACGACGGTGGTGGAGAAGGAATGAATGAACAATGATTGATGATTGATGATTAATGGTGAATGGTGAATGGTGAATGGTGAATGACTGATGAAGTACGAATCGGCCAAAAAAAACGAATTTGATCGCCCGGCAAGGGCGTAGCCGGAAACGGCGGCTTGCGGCCGGCGGATTGGTACTGTAACTCTTTAACGCAATGAAACTGGAAACCCAACCCTTTGTCAAACCTTCCCTTCCCGTTGATCTTTCTTCCCGCCGGTTCGACGTGAACGAGCAGGGATACTACGGTCAGTTCGGCGGGGCTTACGTGCCCGAAATGCTCTACCCGAACGTGGAGGAACTGCGCGAGAATTACCTGAAGATCATCGCCGAACCGGCCTTTCAGGCGGAGTTTGATCAACTCCTGCGCGATTTCGCGGGCCGCCCCACGCCCTTGTTCCTGGCGGCCCGCCTGTCGGAGAAGTACGGCACGCAGATCTACCTGAAGCGCGAAGACCTCTGCCACACGGGAGCGCACAAAATCAACAACACCATCGGGCAGATCCTGGTGGCCAAACGGCTGGGCAAAGCACGCATCGTGGCCGAAACCGGGGCCGGACAGCACGGCGTGGCCACCGCCACGGTGTGCGCGCTGATGGGCCTGGAATGCACGGTCTACATGGGCAAGCTGGACATCGAACGCCAGAAGCCCAACGTAGACCGGATGAAGATGCTGGGCGCGACCGTGGTGGCGGCCACCTGCGGCAGCCAGACCCTCAAGGACGCCACCAACGAGGCCATGCGCCACTGGATCAACCACCCGGTGGACACGCATTACATCATTGGCTCGGTGGTGGGGCCGCACCCGTATCCCGACATGGTCACGCGCTTTCAATCGGTGATTTCGAAGGAAATCCGCCAGCAGTTGCGCGAAAGGATCGGCCGTCCCAACCCGGACTACGTGATCGCCTGCGTGGGGGGCGGCAGCAACGCGGCGGGTGCCTTTTGCCATTTCCTGCACCAGCCCGACGTACGCCTCCTGGCCATCGAAGCAGCCGGGAAGGGACTGGATTCGGGCCATTCGGCGGCGACAACCGCCCTGGGCAAACCCGGCATCCTGCACGGCAGCCGAACCATCCTCATGCAAACCGACGACGGGCAGGTAACCGAGCCGTACTCCCTCTCCGCCGGACTGGACTACCCCGGCATCGGCCCCATCCACGCGCACCTGTTCGAAACCGGACGGGCGGAATTCCACGCCATCAGCGACGACGAGGCCGTGGCCGCCGCTTTTGAACTGAGCCGGCTGGAGGGCATCATTCCCGCCCTGGAATCGGCGCACGCCTTCGCCTACCTGCCCAAACTGCACGCCCGTCCCGAAGACGTGGTGGTGATCAGCCTGTCGGGACGGGGTGACAAAGACCTGGCCACCTACACCAAGTACATTCCCGACTGAACCGCCGATGGGATAATTGGCTTGATTCAACGAAAGAAACAGAGTGGTACACGACTGAAAACCCGCGTTTTTGACCTAGCCTCAATCCAACCCCGTCAACCCTACCAATGCCAACCTTGGTAACCCTTCCATCTTATGAAAACAACCCGACTTGTTCTTTTCTTCTTACTGGGGGCGGTAGCCACCGGTTTTGTGCTGCTGAAAAGAAACGAAACC
>JACMKY010000044.1 GCA_014379925.1 Cytophagales bacterium
ACCGTTCGAAGGTGAGGATGAGCTTTTGTAGGATTGCCGGCACGTATCCGTACCGGACCGGCCGGTCCGGTTTTAAGGAACCCGGGGAATCATCCCCTTCGGTAAAGTTGTTTTCCAAAGTCAGTGCAGAGATTGACTTTAATACCAGCCGGGATTGCAAAAGTAACAAGGCCCGCCGGGAATGCGCGCCTTTTGCGGTCCGCCGGGGAGGCCAGCATTTTCACCCCCTTCCCGCGGCATCTACGCATTATCCCGGAATTGGTTTTGAGGGGAAGGCTTGGGCAGTCTCGGGATCGCTCCGGGTCAGCAAGCAGCCAGTGACCCGACGAACGCCGGCTGCACCGGATTCCGGTCCCGTTGCCCGGACGCGGATTGGGGGATGAGGGCCTTTCTTTACCGGGAAAATGGCCCGGTTTCGCGCCTCCCGCGGCCGTCAATTCAGGTTCAGGCGGCTGACCCGCAAGAATTCTACCCGAACCGTGGAATACGCATCCGCCCCAAAACCGATGCGCGAGCCGTAGAAAGGCGCCGCGACCCGCTTGGTGAGCAGTCCGCCGTTCAAAAAGTAGTAACAGGTATTGTTTACTTTCCGGACCAGGAGCGTATTGTAAGCGTCCCGGTAAAAGACGGCCGGTGAACTGGTTGGAAAGTTATTCTCCTGGTAGCGCTGTCCGTCGTAGGCGCCGATGGCCATCTCCGAGCTATAATTGTTGATCCCGTAGTACAGCCACTGACCCAGCGTGGCGGTCGATCCCCACAACAACGCGTCGCCGCTGCCGGAATAGCCTCTGCTGGCGTAGTCCACCTCAATCCGGGCTTCGATTTCAAAATTGTCGGTCCCCTTCAGGTCGGGAAGGTCGATGCTATTTTGCGGTCGGAGGCTGGTCCAGCTGGCTATTTCCAACTGGCCGCCGATAACCCGGGTGCTGTACTGGTTGGAACCGGACACCACCGGCCATCCGCGGCGGTTATCGTTAAAGTCTTCGCGGAGGATGTCCGTTTTCCTGGCAGCGGGCACGTACTCGTGGCGCTCGTAGTCATCGGTGATCTTCGTGATCGGGCGTTCCCGGGGCTCGGCGTTGGGGAAAACATCGGCCACGTCGCAGCCGGGCAGGCAGGTGGCCAACAGGAGCAGCCCACCCCCCCAAATTCCTTTCGTCTTCTTCATCTTCGGCGTGGGTTACGGTTCGGATCTCATTTTTCTCTTTCAGTCCGGGCGGTTAACGGGCCAGGAATCCCAGTCCTACCTTCAGGTTGAGCAACGAGTGTCGCCAAAGCCGGTATTGGGCCGCACTCGGCGCGTCATTTTCGTAATAATGCGTCGCTCCCGCGATTCCTTCCCCACCGGACGCCGGGAGAAGGTAGGCCAATTCCCACCCGTAGGACAGCAGGAGCCGGTCGGCAAGAATCCGGTTCCGTCCCTTGCCCAACCGTACCGCGTACGTCCGGAAGGGAACCGGAGCGCCCGTTTTCGGCTTCGCCTGGTTGAACATCACCCCGGTCCCGAACTGAACGTACTTGCCCAGCGGGGCGAGGTTGCCAAACGCTTTTTTGTGAATCCGGTAGTGCACGTTGACGCTTTGGGTAAACACCTTGTCGGGAGAAACCACTGCCTGATCGTCCTCGTTGATGCTGCTGGTCCGGGCGCGCCGGTAGGACAAGCCGAGGCCGTTGCGTTTTCCCAGAACGTAGTCCACCGAGACTTCGCCCGTCGTGTTGAAGGTGAGCCAATCCGGTGCCCGGTGGTAGCTCCCGTTGACGACCGCCGGCAGGAAGAGCAAATTGGCTTGCACCGACAGCTTTTTCCCCTGGTAGCCGGGCTGGGCGCAACAAACACCCGCGCAACCGAGGAGGACGATCAGCACGCCGAATTCTTTTTTGGTTGGCCAGGGCATCGCGTTACGGATGGAATGAAATGAACCGAATGGAAAAGGGTTTGGGGTGGTTTTCTACCGGTGAGTCACCGTTTGTTCTTCAACTGGTAAAAGGTATTGTGCACCGTTGAGTTGAGTACATCGCGGGTATTTTTCCGGTCAATGAGTTGGAGATCGGTAAAGACCGGCTCCCCGGTGGTGAGGTCGAAGACCAGGGAATAGTAGTAGGTGTTGTAATCGGGCGCCACCACGTAGTAGATGCCGAAGGGCAGCAAGGGGTACACCACCATGCTGGTGAAGAGCGCCAGGGCCTTGCCGGGTTTCTTTTCCCGGACGCTCACGAAGCCGGTCCAGCAGTAGTACTTCGTACCGTATTTTTCCACCAGCGCCCCCACGCCCGCCGCATCCGAATTGTGCATCGGCACTGCCGCATCCAGGTGCTTCACGCGTTCGCGGATCCAGTTCCGGAGCCGGGCGTAGTCGTTGAACTTGCCGGCGTCGGCGCTGGTGAAGGTGTTGTCGCTGAGCACATCGACGACCAGGTTGGCGGCCCGGGCGTTGCACTGGATTTGCTCGACCAGCTTCACTTCGGCCCGCTCGGAGGCCACGTACCGGATCGGTTTCTTTTTCCGCTCGTCGATCTTGGCGTACGACGGGCTGATCATCACGATCTTGTCGATTCCCAGCGCTGCCCCTTTCTGGCGGATAAGTTTGGCCGCCCGCACTTTCTGCTGGCTTTCCCCTCGCTCGCGCAGCCGTTGTTGCTTGGTGGTTTCCTCGCGTTGCTGATTGCTTGCCTGCTTCTCCTTCCAGTGTTGACCAAACGCCCGCGAGAAGGCGGGATCCCGGAAATCGTCGACGAACGCGTAGCGGATGAACTGCTCACTGTCGGCGTTTTTTTTCTTCAGGTGAGTAATGGCTATTTTTTGGTATTTGCTCCGCTTTTCCGGATCCACCGTATCGGCATTGGCCACCAGGTCGGCGGCTTCCCTTTCCACCGCCCGCGGTCGGGTCGCGAAGTCAGCATCGGATTCGCAGTGCCTCAATACCAGCGATTTCAGCAAGGCGTTGCCCAGGGCGGGCAACTCGGTATCCTCCGGAAATTCCTTCCCCAAGTCGCGGACGTACTTCAGGGCCAATGCATTGAGTTCCTTGGGAGTTAGTTTGCCAAACAAGTGAACGACCTGCTGGGAACATCCCTCCGTGTCCGCTTCCGCGTCGTGCACTTGGGCGTACGCCCCTTGGTTGGCGTATTGGGAGAGGCCGTAGAGGGCCTTGGCCACGTTCTTGCGCAGGTAGCGGCTGGTGGAATCTTCCTTCAGCAGCAGGTACGAATGGTAGATGGCCTTTTCGTACTGGAGGCCCGACAGGTAGAGGTACGACAATTCGTACCGCGCGGTCTGGCGGGCTTCCGCGAACGCGGCCTTGGAAACCAGATAATCTCCCTTGGTGCTTGCTTCGTCCCGGTTGATCCGGCCCAGCACGGAGGCCCTTCGCTTGTTGATGCTCGGGTGGGAACTCTTGGTTTCCTCGACTTCGGAGGGGAGCGCGATGGCTTTTACCTTGCCCAGGAAGTAGGCCGCCGGCAACTGCAGGTGCGGGGTTTCAAAAAAGGACTTCTCGAAGGGAACGTCGTCGAAAGGCAGGTACGAATACTGGAGCACATCGAAGACGCCGTTCAGTTGCCGGGTGCTGTAGTTCGACTTCAAAAACGTCGCGAGGCCTTCCAGGTCGGCTTCCGTTTCCAGTTCCTGGGAGTAGTTGCTGCGGCTCAGCAGTTTTTCTTCGGCCGAAAGAGACCGGTACGTACGCTTGCCCTGCTCAATCTTCTGTTCTTCCACGTACTGGTTCATCACGTGCTTCTTCAGGTAATGCGTCAACTCGTGCGACAACACGAAGGCCAGTTGCGACTCGGTTTCCAATTGGGCGATGAGTCCCAGGTTGATGAGGATCACGCCACTGTTGGTGGCGAAGGCGTTGACCGAGGGCGACTTGACCACGTAAATCCGGATTTGCTTGCGCAACGACGGGTTGCCCGCCAACAACTGATCGGCCACCTGGTTGACGTACCCACCCACCGGATCGTTGAAAAGCACCTGGCCGCTGTAAAGCAAGTCGTGCAGCAGAAAACTGCTTTTCAGGAAAAACGCCTGCTTCGCTTTTTTCTCGAACGACTTTTCCTGCCGGGAAATGGCGGCTTTCTCCTGCTCGTATTTTTGGGAAGACAGTTGGAGGAAATCCGCGGGAATCGGGCCGGAGGACTGGAGCAACCGGTAGTCCTCCGGGGTTCCCTGCGCAAAGGCGGAACCGGACAGGGCAACCAGCAGCAGAAAAGAAAAGCGACTCCTCGGGTAGGAATGCTTCATGGGGCGTTCGTTTAACAACGGCAAGGCCACAAAGGTATTCCAGGACCGCACTCTCCCAACGGGCTGGCACGGGTGCGCCGGCCCGTTCACGTAAGTTCACGCCCGTTCGCGGGTCCGGGGAAGCCCGGTGACCAGCGGTATCCCCTCCCTGTCTGCCGGTAGCCAAATCACCGCCGGGAGCGAAGGTTTTCCCCGGAAAGCCTCGTTGACAGCGCATTGGGCAAATCGCGGGCTATTTCATTACCCCGAACATGACGCCGTGATTTTTTAATGACGAATGACTAATTCTTTTTTCATTCATCGTTCGTCATTTCTTCGGCTGGTGCATCATCAACGCGTTGATGATTTGGGTCACCCGCGCCACCGGCATCTTTTCGATCAGGTAGAAATGTCCTTTCCCGGTTTCGTCCCAGGTGTTGCTGCCGTCGGCGGCGGTGACGATCCGGCCGGGCCGGAGGTCGTAATACGGCCCGGCTCCCTTGACGGCGACCAGCACCGCCGTCTGGTCCCAGCTCATCCGACCGTTGCGGTCGTTGGGGGTTTTCGGCAGGCTGATGCGGAATACGTCCTGGGCGGGGCTGTGACGGATGCCCGCGTTTCGGACCAGCGGCAGGCCAGTCTTAATCTTCTCCCCGATCTCGAAGCCGCTGAAAGTGACGGGGGTTGGCCAGTGGTCGAACACCCGCCGGGAGGCTTTCGCGTCCTTTTCGACGTTGAACTCCTGGCCGGCGGGAAACTTGCCCGCCATGCAAACCAGTGCCTTCACTTTCTGCCGGACCAGTTCTTCGCCCGACAGCCGGGAAAACCCGTCGGCCGGGGAATCCAGCAGGTTGGCCAGGTTGGTCAGGAAGCCTACCGTTACCACCGTCACGCTCCGGTCGGGCTGCCGGGCCAGCACCCGCCGGTAGACGGCCACGGCCTCCGGCGCCTGGTCGTTGGACCGGAGGCGGTGCGGGTAACGGGCCGTGATCGAATCGCTCCAGTGCTGCGAATCGGCGTCCGCAAAAGCGGCTCCTTTGGGCACCCCAATGGGCAGGTCTGGTCGGCCAAAGTACGTATTGAACACACTCAGTACCGGCACCACCCGGGGGTATTTGCTGCTGGCAACGGTAGCCAGAATCCGGGCTTGTCCGCTGTCGGCCAGGGCGTGCAGCACGGTGATGGCGCCCACGTCGTCGTAGTCAGGACCGATGTCGGTATCGAAGATGATCGAAACGGGTGGGGAGGAAGGTTGTCCCCGGCTCGGCAGGCCGACCGCTAAAAAGAGGATGGCCCCGATGGCAACGAATCGGTACATGAGCGGGTGGTTGGGGTGTAGCAGAATGGGGTGGCAAGTTTGCGGGTTGGCAGCCGTACAAGATAGGAAAATTACCGATTCGAAGGCCAAGATCAGGCCGAGATCACGGCGTTGCGCTGGTCACGGAAGGGGTCGAAAAACGCGCTGAACTGGTCAAACTGCCCGTAGGTGAAATCGCGTCGCAGGTCGGATACGCGGATACCCCTTCGTCCCGGGGAGTCGGGACAGCAGGCCCCCACGCAGAGGAAACGGGAGCTGTAGAGCACCCGCCCGGCGGGACGCTTTTCCATTATCCACCCCCAGACATTGATCAAATGAAACCCTCCTTTATAGTTATGTCCATCTATTTGTCGCGATTGCCCCGCTGAGCGGGCAAGTTTTTGCGATGTTTTTGCCAACCCTCAACCGGGCTTGCTTTCAGTTGTTTGCCCAGCAGATGAACCCAATCCTTGACCGACCCAGCTTGTTAGTGGCCGACCGGGCCACGGCTCACCAAGCCAAGTTGTTGACCCACACTCAACTCACCCTGGCACATCTGCCAACGGCTTGCCCAGAACTCAACCCCGTCGAACGCTTTTTCCAAGAACTACGCCGTCAAATGAAGTCGCCCGTATTCCTGACCTTGCAAGCCGCACAAGACTCGGTGGAAAGAGTATTGAAAGCCTATTTTGAGCAGCCTGAACGGGTGCGCCAACTGACCGCATACCCCTGCATTGTTCATGCGTCACAATCAATTTAATTTGGTATAAGAATTACATAATTGTCTAATATTAAAC
This sequence comes from Cytophagales bacterium, assembly GCA_014379925.1. Classification (GTDB taxonomy): domain Bacteria; phylum Bacteroidota; class Bacteroidia; order Cytophagales; family ES-bin-26; genus ES-bin-26. The sequence continues at coordinate 6,314 of JACMKY010000044.1, forward strand.
CAAACTCCGTCCATAGCATTCTGAAACAGGTTCGTTTTTGATCGTTTAAAATCGGATTGTCCCTTCAAAATCGCATCCGCTGGATGCGAACCGCGTTCAAAATAGCCAGCAACGCCACGCCCACGTCGGCAAATACGGCTTCCCACATGGTAGCCAATCCACCCGCCCCCAGGATGAGCACGATGGCCTTCACCGTGAAAGCCAGCCCGATGTTCTGCCACACGATCCGGTTGGTCTGCTGGCCGATGCGGATGGCGGTGGCAATCCGGGAGGGCTGGTCGTTCTGGATGACCACGTCCGCCGTTTCGATGGCGGCGTCCGAACCCAGCCCGCCCATGGCCATGCCCACGTCGGCCCGCCTGATCACGGGCGCATCGTTGATGCCGTCGCCCACGAAAGCCACCATTTTCCCTTGCTTTTTTAGTTCCTCCACCTTGCTTACTTTGTCCTGTGGCAGCAGACCGCCGAAGGCCGCGTTGATGCCCAGTTTCCGGGCCACCTCGTCCACCACCGACTGCTTGTCCCCCGAGAGCATCACCAGGTTGCTGATCTTCAGGTCGCGGAGCTGCTGCACGGCCAGTGGGGCGTCTTCCTTGATCTCATCGGCGATGGTGAGGTAGCCGGCGTATTTTCCCTCCACGGCCACCACCACGGTGGTATCCTGGATTTCCTCCACGTTCTGGTCGTAGGCAACCCCGTACTTTTGCAGCAGTTTGAGGTTACCCGCCAGCACGGCTTTTCCGTCCACTTTTCCCTTCAGCCCGTGCCCGGATATTTCTTCCACCTCCGCCACGGGCAGTTGTCGGAAGCTTTGGCCCGCGTAGGTGACCACGGCCTGGGCAATGGGGTGGGTCGACTGGCTCTCCAAGGCGGCCGTCAGCGATACCAGCTGCTCGGCGGTCCAACCAACCGGTTCCACTTTCTGCACCTTGAAGACGCCTTTGGTGAGGGTTCCGGTCTTGTCCATCACCACCGTGTCGATCCTGGTCATCAGATCCAAGTAGTTGGAACCCTTGAAGAGGATGCCGTGCTTGGAAGCGGCCCCGATGCCGCCGAAATAGCCGAGCGGAATGGAGATGACCAGGGCACAGGGACAGGAGATGACCAGGAAAATCAAGGACCGGTAGAGCCAATCGTTGAACACGTACGTCTCCACGAAGAAGTAAGGAAGCAAGGCCAGGCCAACGGCCAGCAAAACCACGATGGGCGTGTAGATTTGGGCAAAGCGGGTGATGAACTGCTGGGTTTTCGCTTTCCGGCCACTGGCCTGTTCCACCAGCTTGAGGATTTTGGACAGGGCACTGTCCTCGTAGGCCGACAACACCTTTAGTTCGATTACCCGGTCCAGGTTGATCATGCCCGCCAGGATCTTTTCTCCCCGCGCCTTGGTATCCGGTCGGGATTCGCCCGTCAGGGCGGCGGTGTTGAAGGAGGAACGCTCGGTGAGCAGTTCGCCATCCAGGGCTACTTTTTCCCCGGCCTTGATCTGAATAACGTCTCCAACCTGCACGGTCTGCGGCTGAACCCGGACCACCTGCCCGTTCTGCACCAGGCCCACCACTTCTGGCCGGTTGTCAATCAAGGCTTTGATCGAGCGGCGGGAACGGGCGACGGCGGCTTCCTGGAAATGCTCGCCAATTACGTAGAACAGCATCACGGCGACGCCCTCGGCGTATTCTCCAATGTAAAAGGCTCCCAGCGTAGCGATTCCCATTAACAAAAATTCATTGAATACGCTGCCCTTGGCGATGTTCTTGGCCGCGTGCCAAAGCACTTTGCCCCCGACCAGCAGGTAAGCAACCCCGTAGATGGCCAGGCGCAGGTAGCCGGTAAAAGGGACTACTTTGAAATAATCGAGGGCGATACCGGTCACCAGCAACCCGAGGCTGATCAACGTCGGCGCGTAGGAAGTGGCGGCCTGCTCAGTTGCCTGGCGGGGGTCTTGGTGGGAATGTCCGTCCTCGCCGTGGTCGTGTTCTTCTCCGGAGGGTTTGGGTCCGGGCTGTTCGGCGGTGCGCGGAGAAGTGATTTCCGGGGGTTTGATGGGGGTCTCCTTCTCTTTTCGGTCGTTGGTAGCCATGCGGGCGGTCGTTTATACTGGGTTACTGTACGTAGAAAGCGGCAATGGCCATCCCGATGAGGACCGTGCCGGTGATCTTTTTTTCGTGGTCTTCGAGCCAATGCCACTGGAGGCGCTGCAAGCTCCGGTACCCGATCCAGACCATCAAGGTCATGCCGGTGACGCTGACCAGCAGGTACGCCACCGAAATCATTCCGATGCCTGGCCATCCGAAGGCCCCCGCCGCCAGGAAGTAGGGTTCGATCTCAAAACACGGCGAAAAGAACATGGCCACGCACAAGGAGACGATGAGCGCCGCCTTTGATTTGCGTCGGAGGCGGGCCTGATCCGAAAAATGCGCGTGCCCGGCGTGCCGGGAACCGGTAGTGAAATAGAGCAATCCCATCCCCAGCAGGATCAGGGGGGCCGCCACGGTGGCAAAGGATTCGTAACGGCCCGACAAACGGTATCCGATCAGGCCGATAACGATGCCCAGGGCAATGGTGCTGCCCGTGTGGGCAAAGGCAGCCAGCACCGTCACGTTGATCGTTTCCGGCAGGGTCCACCGTTCCGACCGGGACAAGGTGACCAAGGGCAACCAATGGTTGGGAAGCAGAAAGTGGACCACGCTCAGCAGTACACTGCCAACCAATATCTCAATCATCGTGGGGCTGGCTCAAGGTTTTGGCAAGTTGTCGCCGCCGGTACTGTCGGTAGCGGAAGAAGGCGTGCGCGTACAGCCAGAGAAAGACGGTCTTCCAGCCCGAGGCTATTTCCAGGGCATCCGTGTAGTGGGTTTGCCCGTGGTTGGTTTCCCGGACCGAAATCCGGTGGTTCCAGTTTTGAATTAAATCCCCGTGCTCGTGGGTGTACAGTTCCCTGGCCGCGGGATCGAGCTTTACCAAGTGAATCGAGTGCCGACCCAGCGGCAGGAAGCCAAATGAAAACATGGCGAGCCGATAAGTCCCTCCCGCTTGAAAAGTGTCCGGCAGGGGTTGGCCGTCGCTCATCCGGAAAGTGAGGAGCGGATAGGCAACCTTTTGCAGGGTGACCGGCTTGCGCAGTTCTTGCCATACCCGCTCCGGAGCGGCCAGTAAACGGGTTGATAACGCGAATCTCATCATCGTCGGGTTGAATGCCTGGGCGGCCCCGCCCAGGCCTCGATTAATGTCCGTGCCCTGCTTCCTCACCGTCGTTCAGCTTGGCCAGCAGGTCATAAGCGCCCTTTACGACCACTGGGGTAGCCGACGGATTGACGGTCGGGGGAAGCGTGACCTAGGTGTAGTTTCCTGCCGAAACGCCCTTTTGCACCTGGATCATCCGGAAGTCACTCATTTCCTCTTCGCCTTCCCGGCGCTTGCCCTGGAAGAGAAACACGTAATCACCCCCCTCGGATTGCACGATGGCTTCCTGCGGCAAGGCGGCCACGGCGTGATCGTCGGTTTCAATGAACGCCTTCACGTACATACCCGGCAGGAGCCGGGATCCTCCTCGTCCAGGTGGGCGCGTACCCGCACGGTTCGCTGGGGGCTGATCTCCCGGCCGATCGAGTACAGCGGTGCCTGGATGTCGGTCAGCCCCGTCTTCAGGGTGGCCACGTGGCAGCCGTTGCAACCCGTTTCGGCAAAGGTTTTCTTCCCGGCTAGCACGTCCGGGTGCTGGGCATTGCGTCGGGGAGGGGCTTTCAGGGTTCGCAGGTAGAAGACGACGTTGCGTATCACGCTGGCCGATACCTCGGGATCGGGTACGTTGTCGCCGGTATGGTTACCGATCAGTTCGTTGTAGAGATCCTCCGTCAGGAAATCCGAGGTGATGCCGATGTCCAGTAAGTAAGCGTTGGCCGTTTGTTGCAGCAGATCGATGGCCCCGGCTTTCTTGCCGAACCGGCCGATGTAGCGGCCTAGGTTGTCCCGGACGTGAAAGCTTTGCGGAACGAAAAAATCGGGTGGCGGAAGGTAGTTGGGCACGCCCGAAATGCCGTCGCCGTCCGCATCGGCGGGGTCGGCCATCGCCAGCAGATCCGCATCGGGTACGGCGGCCAAATAGCCCAATCCCGTTACGGCAGGCGGCGTGAGCCGGGCCGAACCCCGGACATCGACCGGCAATACTTCGGCGGTGTAGCCGGGGATGGCCCGTTGCTGCAACTGGGAAGCCCCCACCGAAACCATCGGGTCGAAGTCGAGTCCGTCCGGGCGGTTGAAGCGGGTGAGGGTGGTGGCCGGATGTCCCTTACCATCCCCGACGTGACAGCTTTCGCAGGAGTTGGACACGAAGATAGGCCCCAGCCCGTCGGCCACGGCAAAGACCCGCCCGAATTCTTCGTCTCCCTGGCTGTGGTTTCGTAGTTGCTCAGGCGTCAGGTTTTCAACGGATTCATTCAATATCGTCTCCGGATCGGGTGCCGCCGGTGAAATCACTTCACAAGCGATGAAGGTGACCGCGCATCCATACAGGAAGACGCTGGTGCAGAGGGGTCGAATCTTACTCACGATAGCTTGGTTGAGATTTCGACAAAGCTACCGCATTATTCAATAAATCAAAATATTTTTTTAGATTAGTCTAATTTTAAACTTGTGTGTTTATGTATTCAGGTTTCGTCAATAGACGGACGATTTTATACGATCAACAGACCATACCAATCAAATAATTGTGTCTTCCTCGAACTGATACCGAGTTAAAAATGATTGAGTACGCATTTGATTTTTGTCACCTGATCTGTCACCTAAAAAGAGAAAACCCTGGTAAGTAATTAACTTACCAGGGTTTTTACAAATAACAAGTAGAACGTAAGGGATTCGAACCCATGACCTCCGCCCTGTCAAGGCGGCGCTCTAAACCAACTGAGCTAACGTTCTGGGAATGATTGATGAACTATCCACCGGGCAAAAATACACAATTGTTTCATTCCCGCAACGGCTGGGTGCTCACGCGCGGTGATTCCGGGATCAGCCGCGCGAGGAGAAAAAAACCCAGCAGGAACGTCCCGGCGAGCACGAGGAAGCTCGTGCGCACGTCGGGCGTGAACTGCTTTACCAGGCCGTACATCCCGGTTCCGGTCACGATGGAAAGCTTTTCCACCACGTCGTAGACATTGAAGTAAGAAGCGTACGCCCGGGAGTCCTCCGGGATGAATTTGGCGTAGGTCGAGCGCGACAGGGCCTGGATTCCTCCCATGACGGAGCCGATGAGGGTGGCCAGTGCGTAGACTTCGTGGCTGCTGTCGATGAAATACGCCCAGGGGCAAATGACGAGCCAAACCAGCACGGCCAGCATCAGGGCTTTCACGTTGCCCAGCCGCCGGGAGAGCCCGGCAAACAGGTAAGCCCCGCCGATGGCCACCAACTGAATGATCAGGACGGTGATGATCAGGTTGTCGGCGGGCAGGTGCAGTTCCTGGTCGGCAAACACCACGGCCACGTACATCACCGTCTGCACGCCCAGGCTGTAGAAGAAAAAAGCCAGCAGGTAGCGTTTCAGGCGACGCTGGCGGCCGAGGGCACCCACCACCTTCCGCAATTCCTGGTATCCCTTGAAAATCCAGGTCAGGCCCGGTTCCTGCTGCGGAGCGGGGTTGGGCAGGTGGTAAAAGGTGTACTGGGCGAACCCGGCCCACCACACGCCCGTGGAAAGGAAGGCCACGCGGGAAGCCATTTGCCCGGAAATACCGCCGTACCACCCTGGCATCAAAATCATGGAAAGGTTGAACAACAGCAGCAGCACGCTGCCCACGTACCCCAGCGCGTATCCCCGGGCACTGACGGCATCCAGGCGGTCGACGGTGGCAATCTGGGGCAGGTAGGCGTTGTAGAAAACGATGCTGCCGCTGTAGCCAACGGTAGCGAAGACGAACGCAATGAGGGAGAAAACCAGGGTGTCGCGGGTGAAATAGTAGAGCAGGGCGCAGCTCCCGGCCCCCAGGTAGCAGAAGAGTTTCAGGAAACGCTTGCGGCGGTGGCTGTAGTCGGCGATGGCGGTCAGCAACGGATTGACGACCGCTACCAGCAGGTAGGCGAAGGACACGGCAAAGGAGAACAGCGCCGAATTGCGCACCTCGACCCCCAGGAAATTGATCAGGTCCCCGCCCCGCGGATTCCTGGCCACCTGCCCGAAGTAGATGGGAAAGATGGTGGACGTGATGACCAGCGAATACACGGAATTCGCCCAATCGTAGGTACACCACGCGCGGATAATCCGGGGGTTGTTCTTTTGCATCGGTGGTTGCGGCCCGAAAGCGGAGGAAAGTTGGGCAAATTGAAGAAAACCCGTTTCCCTTCCAAATTACCTTCCGCGCGAAAAGCAACGAAACACCCGCTCCGACGCCCCCCCCGCCCCGGCGTTTCCGGCAAACCCGGTCCAAAACATACCCGCCGAAAAACCGCCCCGGTGTTGCCCGGGCGCAAACCTTTCCCATTCGTGCTAAATTTCCGATCACTTGCCGCGTATGCCCAAAAGCTTTTATCCGCAATGAAACCCGATTTCCACCGAGTCTCCCGGGAACTGACCTTCATTTACCTCTTCAGCCTCAACTTCCTGGCCCTGGTTGCCATTACCGGCCAGTGGCTGATCCACGAATCGCTGGACCGGCACGCCAGCGATGGCAGCGTGATTGACCTGGCGGGACAGCAGCGGATGTTGAGCCAGAAGCTCATCAAGCTGGCGCTGCTGACCGAGCGCGAGCCCGACGCCGGAAAACGCCGGCAGCTGGCCACTCAACTGGCGGCCGTGCTGCAAACCTGGAAGGCAGTCCACCGGGCCCTCAAGTGGGGCGACCAGCGACTGGATTTGCCAGTGAGTTACAACAGTCCCCGGATCGACGCCCTCTACCAGCGGGCGACGCCGTACCTCAACAACATCGCCGGACGGACCGAGCAGATCATTGCTTCCGGGGGGGCCGATCCGGCCCTCAACCGGACGGTCGCCCACCGCATGCTCGTTCAGGAGCCGGCTTTCCTGCGGGCGATGGACGCCATCACCGCCGAATACCACCTGGCATCCCGGGCGAACATCGCCTGGCTGAAGCGGGCTGAACTGCTGCTGCTGGCCACCACCCTGCTGACCCTGCTGGCCGAAGGGCTGTTCATCTACCGCCCCACCGTCAACCGGGCCCTCCGCTACTTGTCTTCCCTGATCGAATCGAATGCCCACCTGGCTCGCCTGAACGCGGAATTGGAAGGGGTTACCAATCACCAACGACGGACCCAATTGTTACTGGAAGAGGCCCTGCAACAACAACGGCGCCTGACCGAGCAGAGCCGCCAGGCCGAATCGGATTTGCTGGAACAGCAGAAGTTTACGAATGCCCTCCTCAAAACCACGCCCGATATCCTCTACCTCTACGACCTGAGGGAACGACGAAACCTGTTTTCCAACGCCGAAATAACGAACGTGCTGGGCTACACCCCTTCCCAAACCCAGGCCATGGGCGACGGGTTGTTTGCCCGGCTCATCCATCCGGAAGATATGGAACGCGTGCTCCGCCACGGTAGCCGCCTTACCCAAGCCAAAGACGGCGAAGTGGTGAGCATCGACTACCGGGTCCGCCACCAGCAGGGGCACCTGGTGTGGTTGTCGAGCCGGGAAGTGGTTTTTGCGCGGGACGTGGCCAACCAACCCACCCAGGTGCTCGGCGTCGCGCAAGACGTCACGGAAGAGAAAGAAAGCCAAATTCGGCTCGAGCAAAGCGAAGTCAAGTACCGCCGCCTGGTGGAAGACGCCGGCGTGATGATGTATGAGATGGATTACAAAGGATTTTTCACCTACGTGAATCCGATCCTGACGCGGGTATCCGGCTACTCCGAGGAGGAATTGCTCCGGATGAATTACCTCCAACTGGTGGCCTCCGATCACCGCCCGGTGGTGGAACGTTTCTACCGGGACCAGACCGAGCGCGGCACCCACGAATCGTACTACGAATTTCCGGGGTTGACCAAGGACGGAACGCCCTTCTGGATCGGGCAAAGCGTGAAATTTGAATTCGGGGACGGACAACTGATGAGTGCACGCGCCATCGCCCGCGACATCACCGGGCAAAAGGGGGCGGAGGAAAAAGCCCAGCGGGCGGTGGAGGTGTTCGAAGCCACGACGGATTTCATCTCCACTTCCACCTTCAACACCGGTGAAAGATACGTCAACCAACCGGGACTTCGCCTGCTCGGCTACCGGGACGAGGATGTCTCCCGCCTGGAACGCCGGGACTACCATCCCGCCTGGGCCTTCGAAAAAATAACCCTGGAAGGAATTCCCGCGGCGGTTCGCGACGGCACGTGGGTGGGCGAAACCGCCCTGCTGAACCGGGAAGGCGCGGAAATCCCCGTCTCGCAAGTAATCATCGCCCATAAAAACGAGGATGGTTCCATCAAGTACCTCTCCACCATTGCCCGCGACATTTCCATCACCAAGAAAACGGGCGAGGAAATCACCAACCTGAAGAACTTGCTGGCCAGCGTCCTCAACTGCTCCCCTTCCGGCGTGATGGCCCTGCGTTCAATCCGGAACCCCGAGGGCGAGATCACCGATTTCGAGTGGCTGATGGTCAACCAAACCGCCCAAATGCTGGTCAACCACAGTGCCCGCGACCTGGTCGGAAAAAGGCTGTTGGTGGAAATACCCGGCAACCGCGCGGACGGCATGTTTGATCTCTACCGGCGCGTGGTGGAGGAAGGAGAGCCCCTGCAACACGAACATTACGACGGGCACCAGGACGTAAATGCTTGGTTCCAGATCACCGCCGTCAAACTGGACGACGGATTGGTGGCCACTTTCAACGACATCACCGAGCAGAAGAATGCCGCCTTGCAGTTGGAACAACAAAGGGAATTCTACGAAACCATTCTCAACCAGCTTCCCGCCGGCCTGGCGGTGTTCGACCGGGCCCACCGGTACTTGTTCGTCAACCCCGAGTCGGTGAAAGACCCCGCCATGCGCCTGTGGTTGCTGGGCCGCGATGATTTCGACTACTGTCGCAAACAGGGCAAGGACCTGGCCCTGGCCGAAACCCGCCGGGCGGTTTTCCAGCGGGTGCTGGCCCAGAAAACCGAGGTGGAATGGGAAGAACGGTTTCACGCGCCGGGCAGGGTAACCTACCGGCTCCAGCGCCTCAGTCCGGTCCTGGACGGGCAGGCGGCCCCGAAATTCTTCATCGCCTACAGCATCGACATTACCGCCCGCAAGGAGGCGGAACACAAACTGACGGCCAGCCAGCACTTGCTCGCCGAATCGCAGCGCATGGCCCGGCTGGGTAGCTGGGAACTGGACCTGGCCACCCGAAAGGTGACCTGGTCGGACGAAACCTTCCGGCTCTTCAACCTCCCCCCGGCCGAGCAAGTGCCCGCGTTCCGGTCGTACCTGCGGCGGATTCTGCCCGCCGATGCCCCGGTGATCCTGGCCAACCTCAGGCGGATCAAACGGGACTTCCAGCCCTTCGAAACGGAATTCCGGATGATGCCGGCCGACGGGGAAATCCGCTACTTCGTGGTGAAGGCGCAGGCCGAACGGACGGACGCCCAACCACGGAAGCTGGTGGGTACGGTTCTCGACATCACCGAACGCAAGCGGGTGGAGATCGAACTGCTCCGGGCCAAGGAAGAAGCTGAACAGTCGATGAAAGCCAAGGAAATGTTCCTCTCCACGATGAGCCACGAAATCCGCACGCCGATGAACGCCGTGATCGGGATGACGTACCTGTTGTTGCAGGAAGATCCGAAACCCGAACAGGTGGAGAACCTGGAAACCCTCCAGTTCTCGGCGCAGAACCTGTTGGTGCTCATCAACGACATCCTCGACTTCAGCAAGATCGAGTCGGGAAAGGTGGTTTTCGAGAAAACCGACTTCAGCCTTCCCGGGTTGATCAGCGGGGTGAAGAACTCCCTGAAGTTCCGCGCCGAAGAGAAGGGCATCCGACTGACCAGCTACCTCGACAGCGAACTGCCCGACTTGGTGGTGGGGGACCCCGTCCGACTGAGCCAGATCCTTACCAACCTGGTCGGCAACGCCATCAAGTTTACCGAACAAGGATCGGTGACGGTGGAAGTGGCCGTGGACCGGATCGGGCCGGCAACGGTTTGCGTCGACTTTTCCGTAACCGACACGGGCATCGGCATCCCCGCCGACATGCTCAACCAGATCTTCGAGAGCTTCACGCAGGCCAGTTCCGACACTACCCGTAAGTTCGGCGGCACGGGGCTGGGCCTGACCATCACCAAGCGGCTGCTGGAGTTGCAGAACAGCGAGATCCGGGTGGAGAGCACCTTCGGTGCGGGCTCCCGGTTCTATTTCCGGCTGTGCTTCGGCCGGAGCGAAAAGAAAGCGACGAGCACCGCCCAGCTGGCCAACCTGTTCGAACCGGAGTCGCTGCGGGGGATCCGGGTGCTGCTGGTGGAAGACAACGCCGCCAACCAGCTGATCGCTACCAAATTCCTCAACAAATGGGGCATTTCGCCCGACTACGCCATCAACGGACGGCTAGCGGTAGAAAAGGTGCAGTTAGCCGACTACGACCTCGTGCTCATGGACCTGCAGATGCCCGAAATGGATGGTTACCAGGCCACCACTGCCATCCGCAACCTGGCCGGGTCAAAGTACCAACAGTTGCCCATCATCGCCCTGACGGCCTCGGCCATGGCCGAAGTACGCCACAAGGTGGAAGCCATTGGTATGAACGATTATTTGACTAAACCCTTTAACCCGCAGGACCTGTACGCCAAAATTGTCAAGTACACGTCCCGCCGAACCGATGAACCGATGAAAACGAACGAAGCAGACGAGCCAACCGGAAAAACGGACGCGCTCTTCGATCTGCAGGGCGTAGTTACCCTGGCCTACGGAGACGTTGATTTTCAGAAAGAACTCATGGAAATGTACGGACAGACGTTCGAAAAATTCAAAGGTCAGTACCGGGAAGCCCTGCTCGCCGGGAACAGTCAATTGCTGGAAGGTATCCTGCACCGGATGCGCCCCACCCTCCTCACCTTGCAAACCCACTCGCTGAACGAGGAACTCGAACGGGCTAAGGCGATGGTCAAAGACCACCACCCGGACCTGGATCGCCTTGCCGAGTCCGTGGCCCGGGTGGAGAAGATCAGTGAAGCCATCATCGAACAACTTGCCCAGTCGGCCCACTTGCTGGAGTAGCAGTTCCCAATCCGCGTGGGCGTCCGTTCCCGCGAACGGACGCCAAACCAGCCAATGCACCGGCTCGAAATCCCCCGGCAAGCGAACCCGTGGGATGCGGAAATCGCACCAACGGCCGACGAGTCCGGCTTTTTACCGACCGCACCGGAATACGGATTTAAAATGAATGCAACGCACGTAGGTTTGGCCGGTAGGTCGTACCAAACCTGAATCCGTATCCGTTGCTCATACGTTCCCTCGACAACACCGACCGGTCATTTAACGTCATCAAAAACCCCTCCGTGTCTCGTCCGGAGGGGTTTTTGATTTTCAGCCGGTCACGAAGCACAGTGCTTCCGGGTGCTTCCCTCATTTTCCTCCGGCTACGTTTTCACTTCGTATCGGCTCCCCCGCACGGCCGTATTGAAGTGCCGGGTTTTATTACATCTGCCACATAGCCAGGGAAATCACTGGGCAAGCCAACGGGCTTTTTTGTAAAATTACGGCAAGAATAAAACGGAATCAAGCGGCCGAAAGGGGAGGCAACTAATCCGGTGTAAATCCTTGCTCGATTCTCGGCTTCCGGCTCTTTACGCACGCGTATGAACAATGCTTACCCATTAAATCCATCAAGGTCGTTCATCCTGCCACGGCGAAAGAGGATATCTACTGCCGACTGGCGGGTTGCCCATACAAAAGAGAACTGGTGCGAACTAATCGAAATGGGAGATTCCCTCAACCAGTCGGGCGGCCAAGT
>JACMKY010000372.1 GCA_014379925.1 Cytophagales bacterium
GGCACCATTTTCCTCGACGAGATCGCCGAGATGCCGCTCGGCACGCAGGCCCGCCTGTTGCGCGTGCTCGAATCGGGCGAGTTCATCCGCGTGGGTTCTTCTAAAATTCAGAAAACCGACGTGCGCGTAGTGGCCGCCACCAACGTCAACCTACTGGAAGCCATCGAAAAAAGCCGGTTCCGCGAGGATTTGTACTACCGCCTCAGCACCATTCCCATCTACGTACCTCCCTTGCGCGAACGGGGCAACGACATCGAACTGCTCTTCCGGAAATTCACCAGTGATTTCTCCGAGAAAAACCGCGTCAAGCCCGTTGCCCTCACCGAAGACGCCAAGGCGTTGTTGCTGCGCTACCGTTTTCCCGGCAACATCCGTCAGTTGAAAAACCTGGCCGAGCAGATTTCCCTGCTGGAAATCAGCCGGGAGATCGACGCGGAGCGGCTGGCCCAGTACCTGCCCAAGGAAACCGGCAGCCAAGTGCCCGCCCGCCTGAGGGATATCGACCCCAGCGGGCCGGCCTTTTCGGAGCGGGACTTGCTCTACAAGGTGCTCTTCGACATGAAGAAAGACGTGAATGACCTCAAGAAGCTGGTTTACCAAGCCGTCAAAGAGGAGAAACTGGGCCACGAAACGTTGCGCGAACACCCGGACCTGTTCCGGGGGATTACGCACGAAGAACCCGCGGCGGACGGGTTTGCCCCGCCGCCCGGAGCGGCCGTTACCCACCCGAAACTCCTCGCTCCGCCCAAGGGCAGCAACGGCGTGATTGAACTCAACGGGTTTCCCGACCACAAAGGGGAGGTGGTAGACATTCAACACGAAACCGAAGACGATTCCCTGTCCCTGGAAAAGAAGGAGAAGGAAATGATCCTGCGGGCCTTGCGCAAGAACAACAACACACGCCGGTACGCCGCTCAGGACCTGGGGATTTCGGAACGAACTTTGTACCGAAAAATCAAGCAGTACGAAATCGATGAACAGGGTTGATACAAGGTGGGTTGACTAAATCGTCCGAAATTCATGGGGCATTCGAAAAAGACCGCAAAAGCAACCAAGTCGTCTCTCAGTCGGCTATTGTGCCTGGTTCTGGTGCTGGGAGCAATGGTTCCATTGCCCTCCTGCGGCGTGTATTCGTTTAACGGGGCCAGTATTTCCCCCGACATTAAAAACATCGTAGTCGCCAATTTTTACAACGAGGCGGCTGGCGGTCCGGTCAACATGAGTCAAACGCTGACCGAAAAACTGAAGGAGTACTACCAGCAGAATTCCACGCTCAAGATCGCCAACGGGGTCGACGCGGATTTGCGCTTGCAAGGCTCCATCGTCGGTTACCAGCTTTCGCCCATTGCCGTCACCGCCCAGCAGCCGGACCAACCCGACCAGGCGGCGCTCAACCGACTCACCATCCGGGTGAAAGCCCGGTTCGTAAACAGCAAAGACGAAGAACAGAATTTCGATCAGGAGTTCGCCTTTTACCGCGATTTTCCGCAGAGCCAGACTTTGTCGGACGTGGAAGGACAACTGGTTCCCGTCATTCTGGACCAGATTGTACTGGACATCTTCAACCGTTCGGTAGCCAACTGGTGATCCGCAGTCGAAAAATCGAAGATTGCACCCTGGAGAAGGGTTGAATAAAACCACTCAACCACGCGGCCCGAAACAATCGATGCGTCTACCCTGCTTGAATGGTTTGTACGACTTACGTCGTTGCAGGCAACAACGCCACTAAAATGAAATACCATTTGCGTAATAGATTAACTCTAAACGGCTGTAAGTCAGTATTTTACTTGCTGAATACTGGCTATTGAATACTGGATACCGGTATCACAACTGCTCATCGATGAACAAAGACACTTTTTTGCAAGCCGTTACGCACCCCGTCAACATCACCGGGCAGGATTTGGAAGCCTTAGAGGAAGTAGTCGGGAACTTCCCCTACTGCCAGTTGGCGCACATCCTGGTTGCCAAAGCCACTTACGACGGTTCGGGTATGCTGGTTCCCCAGAAGGTAAGAAAGGCCGCCGCCTACGCCATCAGTCGTGACGCGTTGAAAAAGCTTTTGGTTGACCGCCACGAAGCAGTAAAAGACCAGTCTTCCGAAACCAACCAATCCTCCCCCGCGTCTCCGGAAAGCACCCGTGTGCTTCCAGCGGTGGAGGCCGCTGAACCGGAAGTTTCCTCACTCGCCTTCGATACCCCCAATTCGCGCGAAGATGAATTGCTCAACGAATTGGAGAGTACCACCCACGTCCCCACTGCATCGTCCCCCGACGAACCGAAAAACCTGGAGAAAGAACGTCAACTCCGGATCATTGAAAACTTCATTCGTACCCAACCGCGCATTCCTACCATGCGCGCGGATGAAAACACGCTGCCGGACCGGGATTTAGCCGAGAAAAGCGCTTCGCTCAACAGCAAGGTGATCAGCGAAAGCTTGGCGAAGATTATGGTGAAACAGGGAAAAATAGAAAAGGCGATCGAGATTTACCAGGAACTGATCAACAAGCATCCCGACAAAAAAACGTACTTTGCGGAAAAAATTGACGCATTAAACGCCAAAAATTAATTATGTACACGACAGTCATTATACTCATCATTCTGGTCGCTATTCTGTTGGTGTTGGTGGTATTGGTCCAGAACTCCAAGGGAGGTGGCTTATCCAATCAGTTCGGCGGCGCCGGCTCCAGCCAGTTGATGGGCGTAAAAAGAACGGGTGACCTACTCGAACAAATCACCTGGGGCTTGGCAATCGCCTTGATCGTGTTGACGCTTTCCACCAGCTTTCTGGTAGTAAGACCGGGTGAGGAAGGAGTCAACAGCGTCAACATTGAAAAAGCGCCCGATCGAGCCCCCTTGCCCAACAACCTGCCGGCCCCGGCCAAGGCACCGGCGGTTGGCCAACCCGGCGCTGACTCCGCCAGGGAGTAGATCGAAAGCAAACCGCTGCTCAGCCGCGTTCGGAAACACCGGAATCCTTTCTGGCTCAGCCAAGTTGCCCGACGGTTTCTCGGCGATGTCTTCGACAATTTCCCCTTAGGATCGTGTCCTACAGCCTTAGCCGGGAAGCGGTCCCGCCTACCTCTCCGATCCTGAATTTGCTGCGGGCGATGCCGCTTCAAATTCAGGATCGTCGTTCCTCCCCCTACTGCCCC
>JACMKY010000045.1 GCA_014379925.1 Cytophagales bacterium
TAACAGATCAAGGGAAAATGTTTGAATTTTTTAAGAAAAGAAGAAAAGGATCATTCAATCAAATCATAGAAATAAAGATTAAATAATTCCAATCAGGCAAACAATCGGCGCTGCTTTTTCAGCCGGCGGTCAGGCGTTGTCGGATGGCTTCGTAGAGCACGATGCCCGTGGCCACCGACACGTTGAGCGAGCCGATCTGCCCAGACAGCGGAATCCGGGCCAGTTGGTCGGACTTCCGCAGCAGCTCCGCCGAAATTCCGTCTTCTTCCGAACCCATTACAATCGCCGTGGGAACGGATAAGTCCACTTCGTAAATTGTCTTCTCCGTCTTTTCGGTGCAGGCCAAGATTTGAATGCCGCTTTCCTGCAAATAGCGCAGCGTATCGCCCAGGTGGGGCTCCCGGCAGACGGGCAGGAAGTTGAGGGCACCGGAAGACGTCTTCATTGCGTCGCCGTTGATTTCGGCGGCACCCTTCATCGGTACCACGATGGCCTGCGCGCCCGCGCATTCGGCCGTGCGGGCAATGGCCCCGAAGTTGCGCACGTCGGTAATGCGATCCAGCACCAGCAGCAGGGGTACTTTGCCCTGCTCGTAGACCCCGCTCAACACGTTGTGCAGCGAGGCGTAGTTGATTGCCGAGATGAAGCAGATCATCCCTTGGTGGTGTTTCTGGGTGATGCGGTCGAGTTTTTCGGAGGGCACGCGCAGCACGGGTACGTTGCGTTCTTCGGCCAACCTCACCAATTCGGGGTTGCCCAGGTCGCGGAGTACGTAGAGCTTGTCGATTTCCTTGCCGGAGCGCAGCGTCTCCATGACGGCCTGCACCCCGAACACCATTTCCTTGTTGAGGGGCTTGGGCGTGGTGAAGTGTTTGCGGGGCGGGTATTTTTGAAACGGTGGCAAGGAAATCAGTTTTTGGGTACGTTCTCTATTTTCAAAGACCGCTCAGCCGATATTCGCTGGTCGATGGCTTTCAGTTTTTGCTTGATTTCCTCCAGGCCCTCCCGAACCGCTTGCACGTATTGGTCCTTTTCAAATTCGGTTTTTCGACTCATCTCTTCATCAAACCGCTTCCAGAAAGCATCCTTGTCCGGCTTGGAATCCAGCCGCAAATATTCGTCCTTTAATTCCTCTTGCCTTCCATTTGTTTGCTTTTTCATGGAATCTTAACGCCCCACCACCCCGGTGCGCCATTCCTCGACCGTGGGGTACCAGATGGGTTCGTACTCCACGTAGCGGATCAGCTCGTATTGCTCCTCGGCGAACTGGTTCGGCCGTTTGACAAAGTTGAAGTTGATTTCCGAAAAATTGGCGCTCTGGGTGTAGGTCCACACCTCCTTGTCTTTGGAACGAACCACCTTGTTGGGCGGACCGAAAACCACGTACACCATGCCCATGTCCGTTTTCCAGCCTTCCTTGTAGGTAGTAAACCACCGGTTGGCAGTTTCTACGCGGCGGTAATACGCCCGGATGGTTCGCCGGGCCGTTTGCTGGTTGCCGGTCGCCAGCCGAAGCCAGTACTTGTCGAGGGTTTTTTTGGGTTCCCGGGGCTTTTCCAGTTCCTTCACCTCGTCATTGGTGCTCACGTAAACCAGCGGTTTGGTGAGCTGCTCCGGGCGCGTGTAGCGGGGGAAACGCCCGTCCACCCCCAACAGGCTGATGCCGTACACGTCGCTGGTATCTTCCACGAAGTAGTAAAGCTTGGCCTGGTCGAGGACCAAGGGTACGTTGGTCCGGACCCGGAAGCTGGAGTCGATCGACAGGGTTTTCTTGGGACTGCGGGCCGAGACGGCCATGGGCGAGAAGGCAGGCTCGAACTCGTGGTTGTAGCGAAAGCCGTACAGGGTCTTTTCGGTTCCGCTCAGGTTGCGGATTTGAACCGTGTCGTTGAGGTAGGCGTAATTCCGCATCAGTGGTAGCTTGCCGTCCCGACCGAACACGGCAAAACGGTCGCTGATTTTGTTGGCCGCGAAGCGCAGCGGGGCGTCGTGCACGGTCTTCTGCCCGGTAGACAAGTCCGATACCTCGATGAACAGCACGGCGTTGGGTACGTTGGCGGGTTTGGCCAAATCAAAGGGAACGACCAAAAGCTTGCCGCGGGACTGCACGGTTTCGGCGGCCAGCGGCACGTTAGCCCGCAGCAGCACGTCCTTGCTGCCGTAATCGGCCAGGAGCACGTAGCCAACGGTGAACTGACTCGTGAACTTGCCCACCGGGGCCGTCTCCCCGTACAAGCGTTTGATGTCCAGTTCGAGAAACACCCGCGTTGAAGTCCCATTGTCCAAAAACTTGCTTTTGGCCGTCACCACCGATTCTTTATCGTATTCGCTGTCTTCGGCGTTGGCCCGTTGGGCGCTTTTGGCGGTGGTTTTGGCAGCCTTCCGGCCCGACGAGGCGCAACCAACGGCGAAGGCCAGCAACAAGGCGTAAACGAAAAAGTTTTTCATGGATAAATGCCCGACTTAAAATTAATCGCGTTTCCCAAACCAATCATTCCCGACGGTAGTGTATTTTTGCGAAAGTACTAAATTCCTTCGTCCGATGAAAACCACCAGTACTGGCAACGGCGCATCGGCGCCCCATCCGCTCGCCGCCATCTCCGTCAACCAACGGTTTTTCGAACCGGCTGAAACCGACCGGCTGGCCCGCGAATTTGAGAACGGTGTACCCTACAAACATATTATCCTGGATAATTTTCTGAACGGGGAAACGGCGGCGTTGTTGTTCGATAACTTCCCTTCCGTCGAGAAGCTGAGCAAGCATTACCAGGGACTGAACGAAAACAAGTCGGAAGGCTCCAACTTCGCCGATTTTCACCCCGTGTTCGCGCGGGTACGCGCGGAGATTATGTCGCCGGCGTTCGCGGCCTGGGTAGCCAAGGTAACCGGCATTCCCGGCGTGTTCGTCACCGAAGACAACCTGGGTACGGGCCTTCACCAGGGTTCCGACGGCAGTTTCCTCGACATTCACGTGGACTTCAACATCCACCACGTCAAGAACGTACACCGCCGCCTCAACATGCTCCTCTACCTCAACCAGGATTGGAAACCCGAATACGGTGGCGGCATGGAGATGTGGAACGCGGACATGACCCAAATGGTCA
>JACMKY010000373.1 GCA_014379925.1 Cytophagales bacterium
GATGATGAATAAAAGATTCCCGTTCCCAGACGGCGACAAACCCCGGCACCCGGGCGTTCGCCCCAACCGCAACGCATACCACCTCACCTTCGGACACGCGGGCAAAGTCCGGTGCTTCCTTTGCTTTCGCCGGGAGCCAATCTGCTAAGGCGACGCACTGTGCATAAATGCGTTGCACCGCTTCGCCGTCGGTGGCGACGGAAGGGCGGATTTTTCGATGGCGCTCGTTGGACCCAGCGACCGAGATCGCCGCAATCGTGGAGAGCGTGCGCAAGGCGATTCATTCTGGTCCAACCCCGGGAATTGATTTTCTCCCCGGCTTACCGGGTGCCAATGGTTGGTTATTTCAGCCCCGCAAATTTTCCGGCCTCCGCATCCATCTCCGGTACGGTAGGCCCGCGGCCCGAACGGATGACGACCCGGTGGCGGAACGTAACGGATTTGCCCGCCGCCAGTTTGAAATCAAGTTCCTCTTTCCCCCCACTCATCGCCTTCTGCCCCAGTCCGTTGGCCGCGAACAAGCCGTAGCCCCGCGCGTGCCAGTAGGTGGGGTAGCCCACGTTCTGCGGGTGATCAAAAATGGCAACCGTAATCGACTCCGATCCGATCTGGCCCGACAGGCTGGTCCACTTGGCGCGCGTTCCCCATACCTTGTCGCCCTCCAGTCCCTCACTGCTGCGGTAGAGGCCGCTCACCCCCTCGTTGTTGAGTACCGGCACGGGCGTTATCTTGCCGCTGGCATCGGTAAACAGGTCGGGCTTGTCGGCGGGCTGCTCCAGTTGCCGGGCCACGCGCAAGCCGATCAATCCTTCCTTGTTGTCTTTGAAAGAAACTTCCTGGTCGAGGGCGGTGAGGGTGGTAAAGCGATCCACGGTACGGGAAGTGCCGCCGCGGAAGACGAACCGCGTATCTTCCCGCAACAGGGCCTTTCCCTCGGGCGTCACCCACTCCATCGTCACCTCGAGGGTGCCCTGCTCGTTGCCGTTGGTGAGCTTGTTCACGCGTCGGTGGCGGATGGTGCCGTATTTCTGCCGTTCTTCGGACTTGATGGAGTCGGAGTTATTCCAGAAATCCAGCCCGTTCACGTCGCCGTAGTTGAACCAAAGCCCCACGTGGTGCGGATGATCGACCCGCTCCCCGGGACGGGGCTCCAGCGGAAACCCGCGCGTAATGGGCGTGCCCGACGCGGCCCGCAAGGGAAACAGCACCGGCTTCTTGATGGATTCGGGGTAGAGGTAAGCCGTGAATGGTTTGCCGTCGATGGTGACGTCCACGCGTTTCTCTTTTTCCCGGTGCGTCAAACGGATGCGTTCCGACTGGGAGAAGTTCTTGTTCGGGAGGCTTCCCGCCAGTACACTGGCCAAGCCGATGGCGGTCAGGGTGCCAATAACTTTCCAGGAAAACGAAGTAACCAGTGCTTGCATAAGAAAAAAAACCAGGCGTTGGTGAAGAGAAAATTCAGCCCGGACGGGGGCACTACCCCATTCGGATGGATTTGATTTTACGTTCCCACCCAAACTGCCGAGTGAAAACGATTGCTTGTACCAGGATGAGATTTTAACTACGCAATGGAGCAACCCTAAACAACCCAAAAACAGCATTTTGTTCACCGACTTCGGTAGTTCGACCGCAACGCCCAGGCCGCGTAGGCGTCCCCGACTGCCGGACCACCCCGGCGGACCGCTTCGCTCAGCACGACTGAATACTGCCTGTTGGTACTAGGCCCACCAAACGGATCAGTTGGCTTTCGCCTTGTTCCCTTTTTTTCCCAACATCTTCTTGTCGCCCAGGGTGTATTGAATGCCGCCCAGCAAGTGTCGCAGGAACAGCGGCTCCAGGTAACTCTCGTCGGTATGGCCGAATCCCGTGTAAAAGGCCCGGCCCCCCTCGAAGTCGTGGTACCAGGCGATGGGGTGGTTGTCGCCGTTTTCTCCCCCCGCGTAGGATTTCTCGTCCAGCTTGGCCAATACCTTGAGGTCGGGCTGAATGGATTTGTAGCTGTACCATTCGTCGAAACGTTCCCACTTGTCGGGCAGGAAGCTGGTGGAAACGTGCTTCTTGTCGATAACCTGAACGATGGCCTTCTGCTGTTTGGGGTGGCTCTTGAAATACGCGCCCGCCAACTTGTTGTACCAAGGCCAGTCGTACTCGGTATCGGCCGCGGCGTGAATTCCCACGTAGCCCTTGCCCGACTGAATAAATTTTTGGAAGGCAACCTGCTGGGCGTCGTTGAGCACATCCCCCGTAGTGCACAAAAACACCACCGAGCGATACTGGTTCAGGTTTTCCTCCGTAAACTGGGTGGAGTCCTCGGTGGCATCCACTTCGAAGCCGTTTTCCGTTCCCAGTTTCTCGATGGCCGCAATTCCTTTCGGGATTGATTCGTGGCGATAGCCGTTGGTCATGCTGAAAACGAGTATTTTGGGTTTACTGGTGGACTGGGCGAAAGAATGTAGGGTCAAGCCGACGAAAAAAAGCAGGCAGCCGCCGCGAAAAAGGCAACGAGTAGAAGAGCGCATGGCGAAAAAGGTTAGTGCGTTGGAGTGAAGGATGATGCGCTAAATATAACGGTATTTGGGAAAATACCAACGCTCCGGCAGGTTGAAACGACACCCTCGAAGTTGGGTGCGTTCCGAGTTGAATTAAATACCAATCCCTGACCGGGGTTCAAAGCCCGGTCAGGGATATTTTTCGGATGGGTTGCCGCGCCGTACCAAATCACGGCTGTCGTACTGCACTTTCACCGACCATCAACTCAGGTCTCCCATTGGGGCACCGCACCTGGGTTGATTAGGTGGTAGCCGACTCATCGAGTAATTACCGCATTGAAATGGAGCGTTTCGGTTCGGCTTTGTCCGCGACGGCACCCTTGCCACCGTTCTGAAAATGGAGGGTCATCAGGGCCAGCAGCGGCTCGTTGGCTTTGGCCGTGTCGCTGGTGAAAACCAGATAGAGGGTATGCGTACCGCTGGTTTGATCCAACGTTGCCTTCACCTCCTGAGGCACCGGCTTTTCAATGGGGACGATTTCGGCGCTTTCTCCGATCATCTTACCCGTGGGCGAATCCAGCCGGACCTGTATCCGGCCCCCTTTGGTCTGTTCCCGGGTGGCGATTGCCGCAAAAGTCAGTTGCGTGATGCCGGTCAGGTCAATGTTGTCGAACGCCACGTAAGCCCCCTTGCTGAGGGCTACGGCGGCTTCCATGGTTGTACCGGGTATCTTGTACTTGAATATTTGGTCGGTCTTGTCCGCCGTCATGGCCAGCACCGTGGGATTCCTCAACACCACCACCTGCTCGGAAGTCAGCGGGGCAATGGTGTTGGCTCCTTTGTCGGTGTAAGCAGCCCGGATAACGAAGGCGCCCTTGGAGCCCGCGTCGGCGGGGATTCGGGTGACGTAGCTACCCTGGGCGGGGAGCACCGTTCCCTTCGGTCCACCGTCGAGGCTGAGGATGTACTTCACCATTTCCTTGGTTTGGTCGAGCGTCAGGGTCGGGTGGGCCGACATCACGTTCTCACCCCACACGCCCCCGCCGCCCTTGATGACTTTATTGGCCAGGTAATCCAGCGCTTTCGGGTCGTTCTTGTACTTCTGCGCCACCGTTTTGTAGGCCGGACCGACCGATTTGGTCTCGATTCCGTGACAAC